>DAIDKH010000003.1 GCA_027450145.1 Chthonomonadaceae bacterium
ATATTCCACTGCATAGCCAGGCCGAAGCATTTCGACCTCCTGCATACCCGGAAGTGTCTTCAGAAACTCAATCTGCACTTCTGCCGGCAGGCTGGTAGACATCCCTTGAACATACAGCGACGGACCATCCCATGTCTCCTGTTCCAAAAAAACAGGGTGACTTTCTTTGTCGGCAAAGCGAACGATCTTGTCCTCTATGCTTGGGCAGTACCGCGGGCCAACGGACTTTATCTGCCCACTGTACATCGCGGACAGATGAATGTTTCGGCGAATTACCTCATGTGTGGCTGCGGTCGTGTGAAGTTGCCAGCAAGGTAGCAGAGGGCGTGATACAGGCAGGTCTCGATGTATGAACGAAAACGGGGAGCAGGGCTCAGACGCCTGAGTAGACAATACTGAAAAGTTTACGCTATCCCTATGAACGCGCGGCGTGGTACCGGTCTTGAATCGACCTAACCTAAGACCAGCGCGCTGAAGGGCCGCTGATATACCAACTGACTCCCTCTCGCCAACCCTGCCGCCAGCGGTTTGTTGTGTGCCGCAGTGCATCAAGCCGTTCAGAAATGTACCTGTCGTCAAAACCACAGCGGCAGCAAGTATCGTCGTCCCGTTACTCAATCTCGCACCAACGACTGAAGCACCGTCGATAATGAGGTCTTCAGCGGAAGTCTCGAGCAAAGTGAGGTTAGTCTGCCTGGCCAATGCGGTTTGCATGTTAAAAGGGTACAGGTCTTTGCACGCGTGTGCACGCAGTGTCTGCACCGCTGGCCCTTTGCTTGTACCGACAGTTCTGATGTGGGTGAGCGATTTGTCGGTGTTTATGCCCATTTCACCACCCAGGGCATCCACTTCTCGAGCTAGCTGCCCCTTTGCTGGCCCACCAATGGAGCAGTTGCACGGAAGATGTGCTATTTTGTCCAGGCGCAGGGTTACCAACACCGTATCGCAGCCCATTCGCGCGGCCGCCAGAGCGGCTTCGCACCCTGCGTGCCCTCCACCAATAACCAAAACGTCACACTTCAAATCGGCACCTCTAACATCTAAGTCTCCTTATTATTATAACCCGACCAAATCATGCACACGCGGGCACTTGCTATTACCTTTGTTTTTACCTAGTATGGCCCAGCTGGTGGACTTAACACGAAGGATACTACTACACGATCATACGATGTGATTTAATTCACACTGTGAGTGTGGAAAAGTTCATTTCGCTCAACAGGGCCGCTTGTGTACAATAGACCATAAGATTAGCGGTGCATTGACGAGGGAGACGCACATGGATCAAAAAATTGGTCAATCGATTGACGAGCGGATAACGGCTCTAGAGCACGAGAACGCCAGGTTGCTAAGTGTACATCTGGAACTCCGGCAGACCTATGCCCAGTCAATACGCAGGATGAAGGCATCGGCAGCGAGTTTTGTACTGGTTAGCGGTGTGTTGCTGACATTGGGGCCCGGGCGCACTGCAATCGCACAGGGATACAGTAGCGAAATCACCGCAATTGAGTCGCGGATAACTAATCTACAACAGCTCGACGACACCATTCAGAAACGACAAGCCGGGCATGAACTTGCCATTGACAGTCTAAATGCGAGTGCAGTCAGCTTAAGTCAGGACGAAACTTCAATCCGCACGGAACAGGCTGCGCACGATTTGAGCATAAACGGCCTTACAACAAAGACCAAGTTCATGGTCACAGGTTTTGTTGGCGGGCGCCCTGCTACGGTCTTTCAGGCATGCAACGTCTACATACAGGATGGCGAGGGACACACAGCCCCGAGATCAACGCCTAACGGACTGGGCAATCTAATCATTGGGTACGACGAGGGAGTTGCAGGCCAGTATCCCGCCAACTTTGGTTGTCATAACCTCATCCTGGGCGTCGACAATAGCTATTCGTCTTATGGCGGCATAGTCGCGGGTACAGACAACTCGATTGAAGCGCCCAGCGCTTCAGTGTTGGGCGGCGTTGGAAACGATAATACTGGAAACAATTGCGTAATAGTTAGCGGGCAGAGTAACAAGATTAACGGTCAGTCCAGCGCGATCTTATCTGGTGTACGCAACCTGATAACATCGGAGGAAAGTGCGGTTATAGCGGGTGAAAGTAACATTGTTACAGGTGCCTATGGTTGTGTGGTGGGGGGTAAGCAGAATGTGGTGTTAGGTTCGTGGGCTACGGTTTCAAGCGGATTGGCAAATGGCGCAATGCAGGCCTACAGCTGGGTTGGGTCTGGGAACAACAACCACACCGAAGGGGTTGGAGCTTCTGTAGTTGGCGGCGCAGCCAATGTTGCACAGGGCGACTATTCGAGTGTTTCAGGGGGCAGCACCAACACGGCGATCGGTGCGGACTCGACGGTGTCAGGCGGATTATCGGTTGTCAATGCATTCCCGTTCGGCTGGTCCGCAAGGGGGTTTCTCATCCCGTAGCCCGTCCAGATTGCGGTGGCGTGTAGTGAAGGCAGGTTGGGCCACCGTGTTGAAATAGCCCGCAATGAACCGGAATTCATTGCGGGCTATTTATATTTGTGAATGTACGGATAGTAGATTTGAACAACTACGCTCTAATAGGCTATCTTCATTGTCAAAAGGAGGTCATTGCCAAATCTTGAAACGGAAATACGCCCTGTGTTCCACGCCTCCCCAACGGTATCTACCCCGGACCCACCTACCGGGCCTGGTGCCTCTCGGCCACCAATAACGATGGGTGCAATGAAATACATAGCCTCGTTAACGAGTCTCTCCGCTAAAAGGGAAGCCGCCAGCTCTGCCCCGCCCTCACAGAGAACGCTTACTATTTTGCGTTCAGCGAGCAGCGCCATCAGTGCATGGAGCCCAACTCTTCCATCGCGATCGCTGGCTAACACCGCAACTTCTACACCTGGGCCGGACAGGGCAGCCTTAGCCGCCTCGGAAGCGTGACGGGTAGTTGCAATGAGTAGCGGATGGGTGTCCGGGTAGTCCCGCGCAAGCCGAACTGCAGCACTGTTGACGGGCAGGCGAAGATGTGAGTCTAATACAACCCGCAATGGCTGGCGCGGTACTACCGCTCCGGCTGGACGCGCATCCAGGCGAGCGTCGTCCATAAGGAGTGTGTTGATGCCCGCAATCACGGCACCGCTACGTGCGCGCAGTATGTGCACGTGTTGCCGTGCCTCGGAACCAGTTACCCACTGCGAGCTGCCTAAATGCGTCGCAATACGACCATCGACGCTCATAGCCGCCTTCAGCGTGACATACGGACGACCTGTTTCGTGAAAATGAAAGAACGAACGGTTTATTTCGCGGCAACGGTTTTGCAGCAATCCAGTACAGACTTCGATACCGGCAGCCTGAAGTGTTTCAACCCCTTTACCCTTCACTCGAATGTCGGAGTCTCGTGTACCAACGATAACCCTTTTTACTTTCGCAGCGATGAGCGCCTCTGTGCACGGTGCGGTTCGTCCACGGTGGCAGCAGGGTTCGAGGGTCACATAAACATCAGAATCCGCTGCTTTGTCGCCAGCAGCGCGCAGCGCAAAGACCTCAGCATGTGGCTGGCCTGCCGCAGGATGCCAACCCTCTCCTATCACCTGACCGTTCTTCACTATCACACAGCCCACCATGGGGTTAGGGTGGGTGAAGCCCTTTTCGGCAAGGGCTAGTGCCCGCCGCATATACTTTGTGTTGATGTGAGTGTCCAATCAGTGTTTCTCGTCAGTTTTGCTTTCCAAGCGCTGCTTCATCGCCTCCGACGCTCTAATAACCAGTGTGGTACGCTCGTAGAGGTACTGCCTTGTAACTTCACGCACGTCGAGCCACGCAATTACAAAGAGACTGATGAGTAGAACGCCGCTAACCGACCAGTACGCGATCGCGACGAGGACCTGAACGACCAGCACATGGTGCATGTGAACCGCCGCAGCGCTAAATCCACGTGCCGCCGCAGCATGTCGGTGAACGCTCGCAATTGTTCGCGGCATAATAACGCGAACACCGTATAGGATCATTAGAAGCAGGAATAACAGGATTACAAGGCCCATTGTGCGCAGGCGGCGCATCTTTGCTGTAACGCGGGACTTATAGGCTTCTAGCGGTTTCATCTACTTGCGGCAGTTCGCAGGTCCGAGATGGCATCGACGACGGACCTCCCGTCACCAAAGATTGCTGTGCCTGCGACCAGGGCCGTAGCTCCCGCCTGGGTTACCGCCGCCGCGGTGTGCGGGGATATTCCACCATCAACCTCTACATGGATAGGGTGTTGTGCCCGTGCCGCCATGATTTTTGCCTCTCGTATCTTGGGTAGCATTCCGGGAATAAATGATTGCCCACCGTAACCTGGATTTACAGTCATGACCAGAATCAGGTCGGTCAATTCCATCACAAATTCAAGGGCAGAAACTGGAGTGTGCGGGTTTATTGCAACGCCGGCGTTCATGCCAAGGTCCCTGATATGCTGGAGTGTACGGTGAAGGTGTGTGCATGCTTCGTAGTGTACGGTAACGCCATTAGCGCCAGCGTCCGCAAAGTGCTTGATCTGCTTTTCAGGTTCAACAATCATTAGATGGACGTCGAAAAATGCTGGCGAAATTCGGCGCAGCGAACTCACTGCCTGACTACCAAATGTTATTTCTGGTACAAATCTGCCGTCCATAACATCAAAATGAAGATATTCTGCCCCACCCTCGGCACACTCTGACGCTGCCTTAGAAAGATGGGCAAAATCTGACGCCAACAACGACGGCGCTATCACAACCTCATTCACAACACTCATTGTCCCTGTCCTTTGCCAGCGCTAGATTTCAGCGACTGCGGATCCAGAGTTTTGTCATATACTTTTACGCCGTTGTAATAGATCTTCAGTTCAATCGTTTTACCAGTGTACTGGAAGCTGACGGGAACCTTATCTCCATCACTCTGTTGTGCGTCCATAACCTCGTGTTCACCGGTTGTATCAGTGTAGGTTATGCGCACATCCCAGGGTCCGGACCCACTAGTGGTCGTTTTACGCAACGTAATTGGGAAGTTAAATGTGTGTGTGGACTGGGTTGTAGGTGCAGAATTTCCTCCTGCTGGACTTGATCCTGCAGCACCTGCGGCAGCGGCCGCGTTTCCGCCAGTAGTCTGAGATCCATTGGTGCCTGCGCTGCTAGGACTAGCGGACGGTTGGGAACCCGACGCACTCGTATTGGGTGTACTTCCCGTGGCAGTCGGTTGGTTTTCGAACCCGGGAGTCGGACCATCGCTGTAGATGAGATTAATGGGGGTATCATGAAGCACGCGCTTGTTACTGTCAACGCTCTGGCTGATTATATTATCAATTGGCACCGTGCTGCTATACTGCGGCTGTACCTTTCCCACGGTAAGACCAACACTATCTAAGGTCTTCTTCGCAGTATCTCGATCCATCCCCTTCACGTTTGGCACACTAACATACATAGGCCCCTTGCTGTACCAAACGTTAATGTATTGACCAGGGTGAACAGCAGCACCCATGTCTTGATCACTTTTAAAGATAATGCCCTTAGCCTGATCGGAATACGAGCCATGTGCAAGTAGACGTATCTTTTTCGCGCTGGAAATGGCCTGTGCCTGAGTAATATCCATACCCACAAACGAAGGAACTGTTTCTGTTCGGGGGGGCACGAAATACCTAGAGTAAACAACGTAGTAACCTACAAGTACCACGAACAGTGCTGCGGACATGAAGCCAATGGCGCCCTTGATGAGGTTGGAAACCCTCTCTTCACGTGCACGCAGTCTATTAGTGGGCGACATATAAACTCGTTCTCCATCTGCAGGGGGCTCATCCTGCGGGCGCTGGTAGCTTGCACTGCTCACAGCGGGCGCAGGGCGGGTCACAGTCTCTGGCGGAAGCTTCTCGAGATCGATAGGGGACCATGACAGTGGCTTGCCAAATCGCAGAGCATCCCTTACCGCTCGTAGGTCGGTTAAGAGTTGCGCCGCACTCAAATACCGCTGATCCGGCCGCTTCTGGAGGCACTTAACAACAATTCCCTCAATGCTTAACGGGACGCCTTGATTGAGGGCTCGCGGCGATGGTATTGGTGCGAATGCATGAAGGTCTGCTATGGCCGCAGGTGTCTCGCCAGAATAGACTACTGCGCCTGTGAGCATTTCATAAAGCACGGCGCCGACGGCATAGATATCGCCAGCGACCGTACCAGGAATAGTTGTTGAGAGCTCTGGGGCATGGTACGGGGCAGATCGTGCCAGCATGGCCGCCTGAGCTGCGGGTGAGGCACTTACTCCCGAGGAAATTCCGAAATCCAGGAGCTTTACCGCTCCCTCGGGACTTACAATTACATTTTGCGGTCGTATGTCGCCATGTACCATCTTGAGACCATGGGCAAATTGTAACGCCTCAACCAGCGCCGCCGCAACGTCAACGGCGGCCGCAAGAGTGAATGGAGCGATCCGCCTGATTCTCTCTTTTAGATCGATACCTCTAACAAACTCGGAGGCGAGCGCCGGGCCCAGCGGAGTTTCCAGCCACTCCAGTTGCTGGCAGATGTTCGGGTGCTTAAGGGCAGAAGCTTGGCTTGCGCCCGATTTCAAACCGGCAATGAAGGCTGCATCGTCCTGCCATGCCTTTTTAACGGCTTTCAGGGCGACCACGCGATTTGTACTCTTGTCCCGCGCGCGGTAAACCGCAAAAAGGGTACTTTCGCTGGATTTTTCAAGTACCTCGAACCGCTGGTTAATGACCTGGTTGATCAAATATAACTATCTCCCGGATCCCTCAGGCTTGGGCGTGCTTGGTTCTCTCGCATGTACAGCCTGCATTCCCGCAACGGCTATAATCGCGATGAGGAGTATAAGATAGCAAATGAGCAAAGGTCCGTGGTCTAGAGCACTCACCTGGGCTCCATTTAATATGCCTAACGCCTGCAGCAAAGGAAAGCCTATCCAACGACCAGCAAACAGCAGGATCCAGCAGAGTGCAATGCCTGCGTTGGTGCTTGAAATCTCGAAAAACCCACTGTCTTCCTCAAGCTCATCATCCGACAACATCTGGAAGTTCCCTCTGCCTTCGAAGGCTTTTGAGCACAAGGGTGTTATCAACATCTCCTTGTACACATGTGGTACCTATAGCCGGAGAAAGCACCCAGCGAAGTTTTCCGTTGCGAGCCTTTTTGTCATGGGCCGCGTGCTGAAGCAGCTGTTCATCTGTGATATCGGCAGGTAGATGAATAGGTAAGCCAGCACGCTGAATGGCCTCTATTGTTTCGCTCGTAACTGTTGAAGGAGTAATATCTAGTGCTTCTCCTATTAGGCAGGCGCTTACCATGCCAATGGCCACGGCTTCGCCATGCTTATACGTACGGTAACGAGTGGCTGTTTCAACGGCATGCCCGATGGTGTGCCCAAAATTGAGTATTGCGCGAATTCCCTGTTCGGTCTCGTCCTGTGAGACAATTTGCGCTTTTATCTCGCAACATCTGGCGATGGCGGGTAGAAGGTACTGCGAATTCCTTCGAAGTATTGCAGGTAGTGAGTTCTTCACCTCAGCGAACAGGCGATTGTCGAAAATAATACCATATTTGA
Organism: Chthonomonadaceae bacterium; assembly: GCA_027450145.1. GTDB lineage: Bacteria > Armatimonadota > Chthonomonadetes > Chthonomonadales > Chthonomonadaceae > JAJZFK01. Next base: position 7,553 of record DAIDKH010000003.1, read on the forward strand.
TTACTTCCGCAAGTCCAGACCGTAACTCGCGTAAGGGGAGGGTGCGAAGCGTTTCTGGATCAACAATTACCGCACGAGGCTGGTGGAATGCACCAACCAGGTTTTTGCCCGCAGGCAGATCAACGCCCGTTTTACCACCTATGGATGCGTCGACCTGCGCCAGAAGCGTAGTTGGGACCTGGACGACCCGTACACCTCGTAGATAAGTAGCAGCAGCGAAGCCTGCTAGATCGCCCAGTACTCCACCACCTACTGCAACGATCACCGTCCGCCTGTCGAGATGTTGTGCGGCCCAATCATCATAAAGCCGAGACACCGTTTTAAGTGATTTTGTGCGTTCACCCGCCGGAATTGTACTCAGCAAACAATCAATTCCAGCGGCCTTCAGTGCATCACAAAGCGGCTGAGCGTATTTTCCTGTGAGGCCCGGGTGACTGACCACTACGGCCCTTGATCCGTTGCTGAGTTGAGCAATAAGCGACGGAGCAAGCGTTGAAAGCAGCCCATTTCCCACGTGAATGGGATACTTTTCCGTAGTCGTTTCAACAAAGAATTCGTAGTCAGAAAGTTGGGTCATTTGCCTTCACCTGAAATGGTCTTGAATAGGTTCACAACGCTCGCTGCAGACTCCACAGGAGATAGTCCACGTACTTCGACGGTGCAGTGTGCGGCTTCCCGATAGATCGGTGTGCGCTTCTTGAGCATCTCTTCCACGTGTGCCCGAAGATCCGTCGCCCCAGCCAGGAGTGGTCTATGTGTCTGATGACGAACTCTTTCAACGATGGTATCTAAATCAACATTGAGCAATACCACCAGCCCCGTTGCTCGCAAAGCAGCCACATTTACGGGATTTAGTACGACTCCTCCCCCTGTCGCAATTACCTGCCTAGAGCCTGTACTCAATTCCTGTATGAGATTACACTCCTGACGACGAAACTCTTGTTCGCCCAGCTCAGAGAACAGCTGGGTGATCGACATTTGATATTTGTTCTCTAGAATTTGATCCGTGTCGCACAGGGTCATTCCCAGTCGGCGAGCACAGATTCTCGCAATTGTTGACTTGCCGGCACCCATGAATCCAATGAGCACTAGGTTCGTTAGTCCGGAGTGCGTCATTTTACAGGGCTTGCCATCCCCGCAATTTGACATTCTCCAAATAGGATTCAGCGTTTCGCACGAACTCTTGTAGGCTGTCGCCGCCGAACTTTTCCACGGCAGCCTCTGCAAGGGTAAGCGCGACCATGGCCTCGCCGATCACCGCAGCGGCAGGTACCGCACATACATCTGAGCGCTCGAAGTGGGCTTTTACTGGCTGGCGCGTTTTCATATCTACCGATGCCAGAGGAGTGGGAAGGGTAGAGAGAGGCTTCATTGCCGCGCGAACCACCACCGGTTCACCGTTGGTCATTCCGCCTTCTATTCCCCCTGCGTTGTTCGTACCGCGTGTGAAACCGTCTCCTTCGGCAAAAAAGAGCTCGTCGTGCACTTTGGATCCTGGAATTTCAGCAACCCCGAAACCCATGCCAATTTCAACTCCCTTAATAGCCTGGATGGACATCAAGGCTGCTGCAAGTCTGCTGTCCAGCTTTCTATCCCACTGAGCATAACTGCCCAATCCAGGAGGACAGCCGATAGCGGCGACCTCGAAAACACCACCCAAGGTATCCCTGGTAGCATCTTGCATACAGTGATCAATTGCCGCCACCATCTTAGCAGCCGCTTGGGGGTGAGCGCACCTCACCGGGGAACCTTCCGCAATCTCCGCTAGCTCGTTATAGTCAGGCTTACCTGTGAATTCGGCCCACACACCACCTATCATTACCACGTGGCTAACGACGCGAATACCAATTGCGTTTAGCAGGGAACGACACACGGCACCAAGAGCTACTAAGGCGGTGGTATTGCGCGCGCTGCTTCGTTCCAGGATAGGACGTAGATCATCTGTGTTGTACTTCAGCATACCGGGAAAGTCCGCATGACCAGGACGCGGCTGCGTAATGGGTGGTGCAGGATCGTCCACCTGGGTGATGGACATCCTTTGGAGCCAGTTTTCCCAGTCACGGTTGCGCACCAGCATGGTGACCGGGCCGCCCATCGTGAGCCCATACCGAACACCTGTTAGGATTTCAACAGTGTCCGATTCAATCTGCTGGCGGGCGCCACGTCCATAACCACCCTGCCTTCTTCGCAGCTGCTCGTTGATGGCATCTATATCTACCGGAAGGTTGGAGGGAAGACCCTCAACCATAGCTGATAGTGCCGGTCCGTGTGACTCACCGCCTGTTAAAAAGCGTAGCAACGACGATGTCCTTTCTCAAATGCAATTAATTAGGCTAGTTTTCTGTAATGCTACCACACACTGTCTACACCCTATGGAACATGTGGTAAGCGATGAACGTTAGCCTATCCGCAATATGGCGCCTCTGTAAGCAGATTGTGGCGGCTGGCACGATACATCGCACGCGCTGGTACCCAATGAGATCGTTGAATAAAGAAACAGATTGATCTGCAGTGTGGTAACTCACATCTGGGTCTCAGTCGCGCTCCAACGCGCTGCGAACAATGAAAAGTACGACTCGAACATCAGTGATTTTCGCCATCGTCATACTGCGCAGACGGCATCTGCTGGCAATGTCTACACTTCATATCCATTTTGTTTCGCGTACCTGCCGTTGTGATCCGTACCGGTGCGGTTCCGGAACCGACACTTCAACAATGGTATAATAGAGCACTTTAATATAGATATTTGTGCATCATCTGCTTCGCCGCACTCTGTCTGGAGGATCTTTATGTCACGCCCCGTGGTCGCCGTGGTTGGTAGACCAAATGTTGGTAAATCAACCCTGTTTAACAGATTGATCGGCCGAAGAGTCGCTATAGTGGAAGATGTGCCCGGTATTACCCGCGATAGGCTTTACCACAACGTGGAGTGGCGAGGAATAGAATTCACCATTATCGATACTGGTGGAATCATCCCGAACGAAACCGATCCTCTTATAGTACAGGTGCGTGCCCAGGCACAAGTCGCTATGAGTGAGGCGGATGTGATTTTATTCGTGGTGGATGCAGCAGATGGCATTACCAGCACTGACCACGAGATTGCCAATGCCTTGCGAGGAACTGACCGCCCGCTATTGTTAGTCGTTAATAAGACCGACAACCCCCGCCTTCAAATGGACGCTGCCGAATTCTACAGCCTTGGGCTCGGCGAACTGCATACCATTTCTGCTGTACATGGGCACGGCATTGCAGATCTACTGGACTCGACAGTGAGTCTGTTTGACGGTGAGCGCATTAAACATGAGGAAGAGAACGATGACCTTCGGCTGGCGATCGTTGGAAGGCCAAATGTAGGGAAGTCTTCGCTGCTTAATGCCATACTCGGGGAAGATAGGTCTATTGTGAGTCCAATACCCGGAACCACTAGAGACAGCATAGATACCCGATTTAATTGGAATGGCGAGGAACTGGTACTTCTTGATACGGCTGGCATTCGCCGAAACCGCAAGATTCAGGGAACAGTTGAATACTACATGGTTCTACGCGCTCGCGCGGCCCTTGAGCGAAGTAATGTGGGTGTGCTCGTGATTGATGCCTCGGAAGGTGTGGTAGACGGTGACAAACGTGTAGCAGGCATTGCACAGGACGCTGGTCGAGCATGCGTCGTCGTCGTAAATAAATGGGATATCGTAGACCCGGGTATTGTCGCGGGATCTGGTGGGCCAAGGCGTCCCGACAGGCGCAAAATCGAGGTCTTCACCGAGATGTTTCGCAAGGAGTGCCCATTTCTTGCCTACGCGCCACTTATTTTTGTTTCAGCGCGCGAAAGGTTCGGTATCCGTTTTGCCGTTGAAACTGCCATACAGGCCGCTCAAAATCATGCGCACCGCATTCCCACTGGCATCCTCAATCGACTAATACGCGAGGCAATTGAGCGGCGCCCTCTAAGCGATCACGGCCGAAATTTAAAAGTGTACTACGCCACCATGCCGCGCACTCAGCCGCCGACGATAGTACTCTTTTGCAACGATGATAAGATGCTTCACTTTTCCTACCAGCGCTACATTGAGAATCAGCTACGCCTCACATTCCCATTAGAGGGTACGCCTATTCGTATTGAAGCTCGTAAAGTGGAAAACAAGGAGCGAGAGGAGTAATAAACCGGCCATGACCAGACTGCAGAAGCGTTATATTTGCAATAGCTGCGGTCACGAGAGTTTGCGATGGATGGGCAGGTGCCCGGAGTGTGATGTGTGGGACAGCCTTGTGGAGGAAGTAGTTTCTGTAGCGGCGTCGCCATCGTCCTCTCAACAAAGGCACGATACACACGGTGTGGTTGGTAGCGGTGTTGGTCGGCCTGTTTCGCTCACAGAGATACCTGCAGAAATTGGCCATCGCCTGACCAGTGCCATCCCAGAGTTCGACAGAGTGCTTGGCGGCGGAGTGGTGCCAGGCAGTATTCTTTTGGTGGGTGGCGACCCAGGTATCGGTAAGTCTACACTGCTTACGCAGGTTGCATCCTCCATTGCAACGGTCAGCCACAAAAATGTGCTGTATGTCTCTGGCGAGGAGAGCGCCCAGCAGATTGCCCTTCGCAGCCAGCGGCTAGGGGCCGTGCATGACCACGTGCTTGTTTTAGTGGAGACCGACGTTGCGAGCATCGCTCATCACGTCATACAGAGTGCTCCAGCACTGGTGATTGTCGACAGCATACAAACCATGGCGGACGCTTCGCTCGATTCCATTCCAGGTTCGGTAAGTCAGGTGCGGTCAACAGCCTCCCATTTCGCCAAACTAGCCAGATCCAGCGGGACACCGATCATTCTCATTGGTCATGTAACCAAGGACGGAGGACTGGCGGGCCCCCGCGTTCTGGAGCACCTTGTGGACGCGGTTCTGCAATTCGAAGGTGACCATCAGCATGCATACCGCATGCTTCGTGCGGTTAAGAATCGATTTGGTTCTACTGATGAGCTTGGGCTTTTCGAAATGCACGAACATGGCTTGCGCAGCGTGGAAAACCCCTCAGCTACTCTGCTTGCTGAACGGCGGCACGAGGGTAGCGGCTCTGCGGTCACTGCAATTCTTGAGGGTTCGCGGGCACTTTTGGTGGAGACCCAGGCACTTGCTACGCGATCATTTCTGGCGAGCCCGCGACGGGTGGTTACAGGGTTCGATCCCAACCGAATCAACATGATGCTTGCGGTGCTTGAAAAGCGTTTGGGACTTCGCCTTGCCGAGCAAGATGTGTTTGTGAATGCCGCCGGAGGCGTACGCGTAGTCGAGCCCGCAGCGGATTTAGCAGTCGCCGCCGCAGTCGCATCCAGCTTTCGGGATCAACCCATTGAACAGCACACCGTACTATTAGGCGAAGTGGGGTTAGCAGGTGAGGTTCGTGCAGTTGGGGGCCTTGAGAAGCGCCTTAGGGAAGTGGTGAGGCAGGGCTTTAAGCGCGTTATCGTACCGAGGTACGGCGCTCACCAGCTTCCTGCCATAGACGGTCTACGCTCGGAGGCCGTGGAGACAGTGGAACACGCCTTGCATTTAGCACTAACAACGTCCTCCGCCCACACTTAGCCGTAATCCTCAGTGTAGGACGTGGTCACCCAATCTTTAACAGCAGACCCAGGACGTAAGTTACACCCCCACAGATAAACCCGATCATTGTCATCTCGAGTCCACTCGACCACCAACTGCGTGCGGTTACCAGGCTTTTAGCCGCTCCGACAGCAAAGTGAGCTGCCATTCCTACCGCGGCGGCTGCAAGAACCGCGGGCATTCCTTTTGTAAAGAAGAATGGCAGGGTAGGGATCATTCCACCTACAGCAGTGCTGGAGGCAGCGGTAAACGCGCCCAATACGGGGTTGGGGAAGTTGTGTTCGCTTAGACCAAGCTCTTCCTGTGCCATCGTTTTTAGAAACTGGTCAGGATTCGCAGCCATCCGTTGCGTCAGTGTTGTAGCCTCTGACTCGGAGAACCCCTTCAATTGATAGATGAGGTTTAGCTCTTCAATTTCATGCTCTGGCGATTGCTCAATCTCCAGCTTTTCGCGTGCAATCTCGGCCTCGTACACCTCGCGCTCTGACTTCGCGGCCATAAATGCGCTCGTGCCCATTGAGAGCGCAGAGGCGAGCGTTGCTATGAGGCCGGAGGTTAGCACGACTTTCATTCCATCCGGCGCAGCTGCCGTAGCTCCCGCCATTCCGCTTACCACTCCAAACACAGCACCTAGCCCATCATTAAGCCCATAGATTGCGTCGCCGATCCAGCTTCCCGTAGATGCGTGTTTTTCGCCTTTCATCATGGCTTCGAGGCGTGATTTTGGGCCGTCACCCGTTTTTAGGTTCTGCAGCATAATGGTGTGCTGCTTCTCCTCCTCCTCAATCTTAAGGAATAGCTGGTGGGATTCGGGATCACTTTCCAGTGCGGCCGCATGGCGCCCAAATTGAGTAACGTTGCGCGTCTCCTCTGCCTCTATGCGCCGTAACATGGCCTCTGTGCCCAGCGAACGTGCCAGCAGCTTTTGGGCAGTAGTAGGTGTTGTCGAGTCCTGAGGTGGAATGCCGCCAAGGGCAAGAATTCGATCTGCAAACTGGCGTGCGTGATCCTCCTCAATTGAAGCTAATCGGTGCAGTATTCTGGCTTTTTTTTCGTCACTTTGCTGCTCGGCAAGCACATTATATAGCCGTGCGGCCTCTATTTCACGTTCCCAGGCAGCTCGTAATGCACTTATAACCTGCTTGTCATTCATATAATTGTAAGTCCTTAAGATGTTCAGTAAAATATGACCTTGTTGCACAACTACCGTGCGATTGATCTGTTTGCGTATTCTGGCCAACGACCGGCAGCAAATTCCGGCTTCATTTTTACGGCGCACGCTTCACACACCTAGCCAACACACCGCTCATTTGTGCTTCGCGGCTATGCCTCATGTACTTAGGTGCGTGTTTGGTTACTATATGCTGCCGCATTCACATAGAGGCCCAAACATCGCAGGTTCTTTGCCGTGCATGGCAGTTAGCATCTAAAAATACAACAGTGGCGTTGGCTGCCTAATCATTCTTCACTTCAAAGCACAAAGCGCACGTCCCGCGCAGGGTAATTTGCATACTCTCAACCTGGTGTCCGCCGGTATTCAACATGGTTGTCTCAAGCCTGTCGGTGGCTTCTACGTCCTCTACCATTCCACAAGTTGAGCAAATAAAATGGTGATGAGGTTCAAGGTTGGGGTCAAAGCGCTTCACACCGGACTCCTCAATTATGTTGACCAGCTCGGCGTCAATAAGCAAATTAAGGGTGTTGTACACTGTCGCGCGGGAAGTCATGGGAAACCGGCGATTGACATCCATGAAAACCTCGTCGGCCGTAGGGTGTACACGCGTTGCCGCCAGGCATTCAACAATCGCACGGCGCTGCGGTGTCATTTTGAGGCCGCGTTCAGCAACCAGTTCAGTTAGTTTTTGAGGAGTTAGCCGAATCATGATATTAGAATACATCTAAAAATGGATTTAGTCAAATGTTGTATATTTCACTAACTTACTGCGGGATATTGTGAAATACCGTTTGGCACTGCAACAGTGTGATTAACTCCCAGTCATTTTATAAATTATCTATATTTTGAATTACCCCAAGACCACAACGCTCCCGGTGAGCATTTAAGAAGGAACTTGGTAATCTACTAGAGAATTAGTAAACAATTGATCCATATTCCACATCGCACAATGACCACCAACTTTCTAAGGGCTGCATGAACTCACAGGAAAAAACCTACCTACCAAATAGCCGTACCAGGCGCGATATTATTAAGACGTTTACCTTTGCCTGCGGTGCACTGCTTTCTGGCTGTGCTAGTTCGGACTACGTAAACGGTAAGCTGGTCTTAACGCAGTGGTACCATCAGTATGGCGAAAAGGGCACGTTCCAAGCGGTCCACCGATATGCTCGCGAATACACCAAAGTAAATCCGCACATCCTGATAAAGGTCGTCTGGATACCGGGAGATTACGGCACTAAGTTGGCAACTGCGCTGCTCACTCCAGATGGGCCTGACGTTTTTGAGAACCAGTTGAGCCAGGCGATGGTCGAGGCAGGGCAAGTAGCTCCCTTGGATGACCTCTTCACCCCAGCCGATCTCGCAGATTTCAATGCCCGTGATACAGCTCTGAACTCGGTTAATGGCAAGATTTACGCGATAAAGATGATCGACGATATGGGTCTGCTGTACTATCGCAAAAGCCAATTTAAGGCTGCAGGTATTCAACCGCCCACTACCATGGCGGAGCTTCTTAATGCAGCAAAGATGCTCACGACATCCAGCCGTAAGGGTCTCTATCTTGGTAACGATGGTGGTATTTCGGCTCTGCTGAATGTACTGCCCTGGTCTGCGAACACGGATTTTCTGGTGGACAACCGGATAGTATTTAATAACCCGCGAACCGTAACCTCCTACCAGGCCCTGGTTCAACTAAACCGTAGTGGTACGTTGCTCATGGGGGCGCCAACAGACTGGTGGGATCCGTCGGCATTCACTCAGGGGGCGGCCGCAATGCAGTGGTGTGGGTTATGGGCATATCCCGCCATTTACAAGGCTGTGCAGGATGACCTTGGTGCTGTAATTTGGCCTGCACTCGATGCTGCAGGATCACCGGTTACGTTCCTTGGTGGATGGTCGGCAATGGTTAATGCCAACAGACCTCACGTGGAAGAGGCCAAGCGGTTTTTGCAGTGGCAGTGGATTCAGAACCGCAAGATACAGCTTGATTGGTGCGTGGGATATGGTTTTCACGTGCCTCCACGTCACAGCCTGGCAGTTTCTACGCCCAAACTCCAACAGCCGGTACCCGCCTATGCGGTAGAGATGCTGAGCAAGTACGGCAAGGCGCTTCCACCACTCTGGTCGAGTTCCATGACCAGCGACCTTACAAGTTCGCTCACCAATATAGTAAAGTTGGGGCATCCTGCAGATCAGGAAATTGCATCTGCAGCATCTTCATGCCGACGTGAACTACGACGAGAGCTAGAGTAGGAAGGCTGGCAAGACACGCGCAATGACAACCACGACCCAAACTGCACGCGATGGCGAAAACCGGGCCCGAAAGCGGCTTGGTACGGAACTGTCCTTTTGGGGGTTTGTTACGCCTGCAATGGCGGGGCTTGTGCTTTTTATGGCAATCCCCATGGTTTGGGGCTTCCTGTTGAGTCTTTCGCGTGCGCAGAACACAATCCATTTCGGGCACTTTATCGGCGTTAGAAATTACACCGATTTACTGACGGATCCTGAGTTTCTTAACTCACTATGGACGATCTTTGTATTTACTCTATTCATTGTGCCCACCACATTTGTGTTTTCGCTCTGGCTAGCTATCGCAGTGCACAACATACCACGCGGCAAGGCGTTCTTTAGAACAGTGTTCTTCATCCCTACAGCAGTATCGTATGCCGCAGCCTCTCTTATTGCACGAATGAGTTTTTACAGCGGGCAATCCAATGGCTTTGCAAACCATATCATTGGGCTATTTGGTTTGGCGCCGATTCAGTGGATTGGCACTGCCTCCCCGCCCTGGTACTGGTTAGTACTGGTAAGCGTGCGACTGTGGTTGCAGGTCGGCTTTTACATGATCATCTTCCTTGCAGCATTGCAGCAGATTCCGCGCTCACTTTATGAGGCAGCCGCATTGGATGGTGCTTCTGGCGGGTTCACTGTATTCCGCTACATAACGCTTCCGCAATTGCGCGCCGCTACTGTCTCCGTACTGTTGCTCAACCTTATTGCGGCGTTTCAAGCGTTCGACGAATTCTATAACATCCTGGGTGGTAGTGGGTCGTCCAGCGGCAACATTGGCCTTGCGAGGCCACCACTCGTCTACATCTACAACGTAGCACTTAGCAGTCAGGATTTTGGTAGAGGGGCTGCCGGTGGCTTCATTATTACATTCATTATTGTCGCGTTCACGCTGGCCCAAAGTAGGCTGTTCGGGTTTGGAAGCGCGAAGGAGGGAAGGTAGGTGAGAGCGCGTACACTTGGACAAAAGTTACAATTAGCTCTTCGCTACGCCATACTCTGCGCGTTGTCAATTCTATTCCTGCTGCCCTTCTACCTTATCCTCCGCAACGCGCTTATGACCGACGCTCAAATTACATCCCCGCATTGGCAGTGGTTTCCGCTACAACCGCATTGGGAGAATTTTCGCGAACTCTTTGCCGATAAAACTGCTTTCATGTGGGTGGGACTTCGCAATAGTGCGATAATTGCGACCACAACACTCGTGCTGCAGATGCTCTTTTCATCGATGGCAGGGTATGCCCTTGCTCGCATACCATCACGTGCAAGTCGATCTGTTTTCGGCTCGGTGCTGCTCACGCTGATGATACCAGGCGCTGTCACATTTGTTCCCACATTTGCGATGATGGCCTGGGTGGGTGGTGTAAATACCCTGTGGGGCGTGATTGCGCCTGGGCTGTTTAGCGCGTTCAGCATATTTCTGTTTCGCCAGTTTTACTTGGGCTTCCCCACCGAGATTGAGGAGGCTGGGATGATGGACGGTCTCGGGTATGCCGGTATCTATTGGCGCTTGGTACTGCCGAACTCCCGTGCCGTATTGATGTCGTTGGGAGTTCTCGCATTCGTAGGAACCTGGAATACGTTTCTATGGCCCCTCGTAGTTGGACAGAATCCGTCGTCATGGACCGTGCAAATTGTTCTGTCCACGTTTCTTACGGGGCAGACGGTCCAACTCCACGAGCTCTTTGCTGCTGCCCTGGTGGCGGTGCTTCCATTGGTTGTGGTCTTTCTGTTCATGCAGCGATACATTGTGGAGGGCATTACGTTTTCTGGCGGAAAGGAGTAGGATGCAGTTCGGTTGTCAAAGGTCGGTGGACCGCACCTACTTGCGACCCATCGCAATGGTTGATGCGGTGCGCTAAGGTATAATTTATAACGTTATCAGGTTGTCGACCGCAACTGCGTGTTGTAACAGAGGAACTAACGTGGCTGATTTGTACAGAGCTGCATGGATCGAGGCTGGCGTTAGACTTCGTGATGAACGCGCACCATCATTGTTAATCGGCTGCCTCATCAACCTCATTTATGCCATTTATCTCACAGGTGTACCGGTCATCATGACCTCCGTCGGCCTTACGTTTCACATTGGGCTTGATGCGCAGGCACGCCTCTACCCAGCAAGTTTTGGTGGGCTAACATTGGGCGTATTACTCAGTGGCGCTCTCTCTGACAGGCTCGGTAGAAAGCAACTTTTGCTCGCAAGTATAGGGGGCTTTGCAATTGGTGCACTCTGGTTTGCTATGGCGCGAAGCTTTGCGCCGTTACTAGCTGCTGCGGCTCTAGCAGGAGCGGGAAGCGGGTCTATGCAGACGGTGAGCAACGCGCTCTTATCGGACCTATTTCCGCGGCGTCGTGAACTAGCTCTTAGCATCACGCAGACAATGTTCGGTTTCGGTGCTTTTTTAGGGCCGTTCATCATCCTGACATTAGTGCATTTCAGCCGATGGGAATCGGCATACATCTTCATGGCAATTGCAGGCACGGGCCTGTTCATCTGGCAAGCCGTTCAACCTGTCAGTAATTCCGCACCGCAAGTGATTGGGGCGAAAGTCCCCTGGACGAACCCACAGTTGTTGCTGCTTGCCGTTGCTGCATTTCTCTACTCTGGTTGCGAGGTAAGTTATTGGGGTTGGGTTCCCAAGTATCTCACCGCGCTCTCTTTGGCGGCTTTATCCGCAGCGGTAATTTCCGTCTTTTGGTTCGCCATGACCATTGGACGGGCGCTCACCAGCGTCCTGGCAGCGCGTTATTCGTCCACCGCGTTAGTGATGACGATGATGCTTACATCTGCCTGCACTGCTCTTGCCACTATATTCGCGCCACATAACCCCCTTGTCCTGGTTCTGGTGGCTCTAACCGGTCTAGCAATGGCTGGAACTTACGGTCTGCTGCTGTCTCTCACTGCAAACAGGTTTTCGACGGATGCCGGCGCAACATTAGGACTCGTTGCTGCGATGGGTGGAGCCGGCGGTGCGGTGCTGCCATGGTTGTGTGGGCAAATGGTGAAATCAACTGGCTGGCACGTAGCATTGCTTGTTCCAGTAGTTGGCGACGTTGTAGTCGTCCTACTTGCGGCTGTAATAGCCTCGCTGCGGAGGTCGGAAGTGTGCACGGTTCAGTAATTGCCCTCGATGTTGGCTCTAAGACAGTGGGGCTCGCCTACTGTCCAGAAGGCGTGAATTCCTGCGTTCCCCTAACAACACTGCATAGAAGCGCTTCACTGCGTCGCGATCTAGGTTACCTTCGGGAAGTCGTAACGGGGCGCCAGGCAGCCAGTATTGTGGTAGGATTACCGCTTATGCCCGATGGCACAGAAGGCGAACGAGCCAGAATGGTTCATGCATTTGTGGCGAGTTTGCGCGGCTTTGTGCGCATTCCAATCGTCTTTCAGGACGAGAGATATACAAGTTTTGCAGCGAGCGAGATAATAGCAGCGGAGAAATTCGACGCGAGTGCCGATATTCATTCTATCTCGGCAATGTTAATTCTCGAGGATTATCTGCGCTCCATAGGTGCGAATATCAACCAGTGCTCACATTCTGGCGAAGGCTAACGCAACAATGGCAACCCAAAAGGCAGGTGGATGTCATGTGCGTTCAGCGCTTGCACAACATCAGAGCGCGGTGGCACGATGTCATGAACTTTCCCGCGTTCTTTCCGCGTCAACTATTGTAGAAACGGTGTATCGCGATTTCTAGCAAATTTATGAAAAATGAGGTGCGTAAACGGTCCGGGCTATTGTTGTGCTGCCCGCACCAGACGGCTCGTCAAATCACAGAGATATCGCTGGTCGATTTAAGAGGTCGTTCCATTATGGCCATCATACTGGATCTAGATAACACCCTCGTACGATGGCAACAGGAAGATATCTCCTTGGAAGTGGTGAGCTGGATTGAGGAAGCGAAGAAACTTGGTTTTGCCCTGTGCATTTTGTCGAACTCATTTTCGGGTCACAGGGTGAAGCGCATGGCTGAGCGGTTGAACATTCCGTTTGTTCGCCGTGCGAAGAAGCCGGGCAGGGCAGGGTTTCAACAGGCGTTTCGTCTACTCGGGCATCATGCTGAACAGACTGCCATCATTGGAGATCAATTATTTACGGACATTCTCGGTGGTAATCGAGCAGGCGTTCACACGATTCTTGTCAATCCGATGCACACTCGAGAGTTCCTCTACACGCGCATAATAAGCCGTCCACCGGAGCGGATGCTAATTAGGCACTTTCGCAGGCGGGGGCATATGGGCAACTGATGGTTTACAGTAACGCAGCAATAGAAATCTCTGGGAAGAGTCAGATCGTGGGAGTCATGGGCTGGCCCGTGGAACACAGTCTTTCGCCCCAAATGCATAATGCCGCATTTACCGAGATGAACCTACCATTTGTTTATGTTCCGTTTGCTGTGCGGCCTGCAAATTTAGAGACTGCAATTTCGGGGCTCACAGCGTTAGGCATGCGCGGTGTCAACCTAACGATACCCCACAAGGAGGCTGCACTCTCGCTGGTTCATGAACTGGATGAGAGTGCTGCGCGAGCCGGCGCTGTCAACACCATCGTTCAAAAGGACGGCAAACTGAAGGGCTACAATACGGATGGCATTGGATTCCTGAAACCTTTGAGCAACGATGGATTTAAGTTTGAGGGCGGTAGGGCGGTCATTCTTGGTGCAGGGGGCGCCGCGAGATCTGCAGCGTTTGCACTTGTGGCACAAGGTATGCATGTTACACTCGTAAACCGCACCCTCGAAAGGGCTAGAGCGCTGGCAGAGGCTGTGAATGAGTGGAGTTCGAACAGTAGCGTAGATTATGTCGTCCTAAACAGTGATGAGTCATTGCGTCAAATTGTCGGCAAGTCTGAACTACTGGTTAACACCACACGTGTTGGAATGCATCCAAACGAGACGGAGCCACCTCCTGTAAGTGAGGAGATCCTGCATTCCGGCCTGTTTGTGTACGATCTTGTGTACAATCCGCAGGAGACCCGTCTTCTTCAGATGGCAAGGGAGTTGGGTTGTCGCACGCTTAACGGCGTTCGAATGCTTGTGGAACAAGGAGCCGCAGCCTTTGAACTCTGGACGGGCTTAAAACCCGACTCGAGCGTTATGGAATCTGCAGTTTTGAAGGGACTGCAGCGGTAATATTCGCTCGTGGATAGTAGTCAACAGTGTCGAGCGGGCACAAAAATAAAATTAAGTCTTGCGCCGAAACGCTCCGTGTGTTATAATCGGGCGCAATAATAGCGGCACAATGTCGCTCAATTCTGCACGTGGTCTTTTCATAGACCGATTAAGGTGGAGACACAGGCATGGTAATGGCACGAATGAGCCTTGGTGATTACATGGTCGAGAAGGGGTATGCCTCTCCTGAGCAGATCGAAGAGGCAAAAAAGGTGCAGCAAAACTCACGCGGCGATCTTGCGAAAATCCTTTTGAACATGGGGCTCAACGCACGCGACGTGTACGAGGCCAAGGCGCAGGAGGCTGGAGTAGCCTGGGTTGACCTTTCCACATTTAAGCCTGACCCGTCCGCGGTCAACGTCGTGCCGGATCATGTCGCGCGAAAGAACAACGTGCTGCCCATTCGTAAGCAGGACAACGTCCTCTGGGTCGCTATGGCTGATATTAACAACCTGGCCGCTCTGGACAATGTTCGCCTGGTATCTAGGTGCCAGGTTCGGCCCGTCGTGGTGGTGCCTGACATTTTAGAGGACGCCATCAATAAGGCATATGGCGGCGGTGTTGCCGTTGAGGGTTCGAACAAGGGTGGCATGAACCCTAACAGAAATTTACAGGAAATTGGTGGCGGCGAAGCTAAGTCTGCTATGAACGAGGCTATTGCCGCGTATGGCGCCCAGGGGGACGCTGCAAAATCTGGGGACGAGGACGCCGACCTTAAAGCGATGGTGGATGAAGCCCCAATCGTAAGGTTGGCAAACACCATTCTGCAGGAAGCTTTTAAAGAGCGCGCCTCTGACATCCACCTTGAGCCGGATCGAAGGTTCATCCGAGTGCGACTTCGCATTGACGGTGTTCTGCATGAGATCATGCAGATGCCCAGCTACATTAAAATGCCGTTGATCGCTCGCTACAAGATTATGTCGGAGATGAATATTGCTGAGCGGCGTGTTCCACAAGACGGTCGTATCGCAACGCGTTATCAGGGCAAGGAGTACGACCTCCGTGTGTCC
This sequence comes from Chthonomonadaceae bacterium, assembly GCA_027450145.1. Lineage (GTDB taxonomy): Bacteria > Armatimonadota > Chthonomonadetes > Chthonomonadales > Chthonomonadaceae > JAJZFK01. The sequence goes on from DAIDKH010000003.1 coordinate 22,795, forward strand.
TGCCTGCCTAACCTCCACGGCGAGAAGATCGTTATGCGTATTCTCGACAAAAACAGCGTTATGATCGGTTTGAACAAGCTTGGTTTTACCCCTGAGATGCAGGCGCAACTTGAAGAGCTTTCAAACCAGCCGAACGGAATGCTTCTTTCCACTGGGCCGACGGGACATGGCAAGACGACGACCCAGTATTCGCTCCTCAATAAACTGAACAGCGTTGAGAAGAATATCCTTACCATTGAGGATCCTTGCGAGTATGTACTCTCGGGCGTCACTCAGGTGCAGGTAAACCGTAAGGCAGGATTAACGTTCTCCTCTGCACTGAGAGCCTTCCTGCGTCAGGACCCTGATATCATCATGGTTGGTGAGATGCGCGATCTGGAGACGGCGGAAATCGCAATCGAATCCGCACTTACCGGCCACCTTGTACTCTCTACGCTGCATACGAACGACGCACCTTCCGCCACCATCCGACTGATTGACATGGGAATTGAGCCGTTCCTTATTTCGGCTACAGTCATCGGCATCCTAGCCCAGCGCCTTGGAAGACGCATTTGCAACAACTGCAAAGAATTCTATGAAGTTCCTGCAATTGAGCTGCGTAAATTTGGCTTTAAGCCGACCGAGGCTGGGCAAATGGTTCAACTCGCACGCGGCAAGGGTTGCGAAGAGTGTCGTATGACAGGATACAGAGGCCGTATAGGTTTCTATGAACTCATGCAACTTAACGCGGAAATGGCAGAAATGATCGTGCGCCGCGCACCACTGTCCGACCTTAAGGAAGCCGCCAAAGCCAACGGCATGATAGAGCTTCGCGAAGATGGTCTGATAAAGGTGCTTGAGGGCGTAACCACGCCGCAGGAAGTTATGAGAACGGTCTTTACAGCAGGATTCTGAAATGATCGGGCCACTGCCGCACTAGATGCGGCTGTGAGTCTGTTTACCGGAGAGCATTCATGCCAGACAATATACCGCAGCCAAACAGAACTACACCGCCGCCAGTGGCGCCGCCGCAAGCCTATGCGGGCGCACCGGTTGGCAGTCCCGCTCCTGCTGCACAACAGGCGGCACAACCTGCTGTTGTTACCGCACAGCCGTTGCAGGTCGCAACCGCTAGGCCGTTGCCGCTTGACGATGCTCACATCGATGACCTGCTTAGAGCCATGGTGGACAAAGGATCCTCCGACCTTCATATCGCTGTAGGCATCCCACCAATCATTCGTGTGGATGGCGCGCTGATGCCCATCCCGTTTGATAAGGTGACCCCGCAGGACTCGCAGCGCTTAATCTACGACATACTCACGGATGACCAGATTCAACGCTTTGAAACGGAGCTCGAGCTGGACTTCAGCTACCAGCTGGCACGAACGGCTCGCTTCCGTGTAAACGTATTCCGTGACAAGGGAAACGTGGCCACTGCCTTCCGGCAAATCCCCCAGAAGGTGCCAACTGTCAAGGATCTTGGCCTGCCCGCGGTACTTGAAGAACTGACAAGGCTTCCTCGTGGACTTGTACTTGTTACTGGGCCTACTGGATCGGGTAAATCTACAAGCCTTGCGGCAATGATTCATCAGATTAATATCGAGTCCAGCCGCCACATCATCACGATTGAAGACCCGATCGAATACCTGCATACACACAGAATGTCCGTTATCAATCAGCGTGAGGTAGGACAAGACACGCTCCAGTTCAAGAACGCATTAAGGGCAGCTCTTCGCGAAGATCCTGATGTAATTCTCGTTGGTGAAATGCGAGACCTTGAGACGATGCAGATGGCAGTTTCGGCAGCAGAAACCGGCCACCTTGTCTTTGCTACACTGCACACAAACTCTGCGGCTACGTCTGTAGAGCGAATTGTTGACTCGTTCCCAGGTGATCAACAAGGTCAGGTAAGGCTTCAGCTCTCCAACAACCTTCAGGCCATTGTCTGCCAGCAGCTGCTTCCTCGAGCAGGGCAACCCGGCCGTATTTGCGCTATGGAGATTATGCGCGCTAGCGCAGCCATCCGCAACTTAATTCGCGAATCGAAGGCCCACCAAATTACATCCATGATTCAGACCAGCGCATCTATGGGCATGCAGACCATGGACCAGTGCCTCAGAGATCTCTACCTGCGTGGCTTAATCACGTATGAAGAGGCCATGAACCGCGCCATGAACCAGACTGAACTGGAGAAGATGATCAGGACCATGTCCTTGGGGCCAGGTGCTGGTGCGCCACAAACAGGGAACCGATAGCTACTGATAGATAGAATGCTGAGCCCTGACTTCTGTGCTGCTCTGACTTTGTAACTGGCAATTACTTCGGGATAAGAGGGTAGGAGGCAATCAATGCCTGTTTTTCAATATACCGTGAGCGATACGACAGGAAATATGCGCACCGGAACCTCAGAGGCGGAGAGTGAGGAGATCTTAACTCGCCGCCTGCAAGAACAGGGGTTTAGGGTTACCGGCGTCAAAAAGACTGCAAAATCCAAGGGGAGTGCGTCCAACGTCTATTTCGGCAAAGTCAAGTTAAAAGATATTTCGATCTTTTGTCGTCAGTTCTCAACGATGATCGATGCCGGTGTGTCGCTGGTGCGGTCCCTGGATGTTTTGGGAGAACAGACACAAAATCCCAAGCTCAAGCAGATCATACACGAAGTTCAGATTGAGGTGGAGGGTGGATCGAACCTTTCAAAGGCTCTGTCAAAATACCCCAAGACATTCAACAACCTGTTTATTGGTTTGATCAAAGCTGGTGAAGTCGGTGGTGTAATTGAAGAAGCACTCCAGCGATTGTCTACCTTCCTTGAAAAGGATATGGAGCTTAAGCGGAAAATAAAATCCGCCATGACATATCCTGTCATCGTCGTTATCGTGGCCATTGTTATAGTTTTGGGTCTGTGCACCTTCATCGTTCCTAAGTTTATCTCACTGTTTAAGGATCTGGGAGTTAAGCAGTTACCCGCGCCAACACAGATGTTGATGGACTTCAGCGACTTCCTGAAAAATGAGTGGTACGTAGGAATTGGAATTATCGTTTTCGTTTGGTTTGCCATCAAGATGATTGGGCGAACCAGGATTGGCCGACGCGTAATCGATCGAATGAAGCTCTCGGTCCCCGTTTTTGGTCCGTTAGGCCATAAGGTCATGCTTGCGCGGTTTTCCCGAACGCTGGGAACCCTGCTGGTTTCGGGTGTTCCCATTCTGCAGGCGTTGGAAACGGTTGGCGACGCAATAGGTAACGTTATTCTTAGTGAAGCTATTATGAATGCGCATGCGCGAATTCGTGAAGGCGATCGTATCAACGTTCCGCTTCAAAAGAGTGGCCGCTTTCCACCAATGGTTGTCCATATGATCTCGATTGGTGAGGAATCTGGTTCTCTTGACCACATGTTATCCAAGATCGCGGAGTTCTACGAAGGTGAAGTGGATGCGCAGCTTGCATCACTTACGGCTTCCATCGAACCTATCATGATCGTCTTTCTGGGTCTGTGCGTTGGGTTCATCGTCATATCGCTGTTCCTGCCGCTCATTGCCGTTATCGCTAACCTTAGTGGTGGTGGCTAGCTAAGGAATATATGCCTGCATCCAACGGGTACTGGCTTGCAGTTAGTGTTATCTTTGGCCTGACAGTGGGCAGTTTTCTGAACGCGGTGATATACCGATTAGGTCAGGAACCGCCCCTGTCGTTGCTAGAGCCTAAAACATCGATATGTCCGTCCTGCAGGCACCCATTGGGCGCCATGGACCTGGTGCCTGTACTCAGTTTCCTTTGGCTGAAAGGCCGATGCCGATATTGTAAGTGCTCAATTTCGTGGCGCTACTGCGGCGTGGAGCTGCTTACTGCTGCACTTTTTGGTGTGATGTATTTGGCTGGACCAGGAATGGCCCAGCCATTTACAACGATCTCGTTGCAATTGTACGCTGCAACTCTGGTTCCTGTGTTCTTCATTGACCTGGCAACATTTACAATTCCAGACTCGTTGAACATTTTGCTGCTGGTCATTCCTGTAGCACTCGATGTCTATGGAATCCTGAATCACCTTCCGGGCCATGCACTCGCAGATGGTTGGTTGCCGTTGTCAGTAATGGGTGCCCTGGTTGGTGCGCTCATCTTTGGGGCCGTACGGGTGGCCGGGTGGCTTTGGAAGCGTGTTGAGGCGATGGGCCTGGGTGACGTGTTGCTTGCTCGGGGTATGGGCGCAATGTTAGTCTGCATGGCTGGTGTGGGGCACAATCCGTTGTGGTTGTTCCCATCCTGGGTGCTGTTGTCATGTTTGAGCGGCATTGTGGTTGGCCCTCTGTTGATTTGGCAGCGCCAAAGGACGGCTTTAAAGCATCCTCCAGTGACGTCTCCGCCACCTGCTCAGGAAGAGACTGTGGCGGACGAAGAGACGGGTGGCTTGACGAGGGAGCTTACTGATATTGCGTGGTGCCTTGTGTTAGGGGACTTGTGGCACTATGTGGTCAGCCGAGTTCGGAAACAGCCTCTATCGATAGTCGAATTGCCAGTTGAACCGTGGACTCCGCTTCCGTCTGCGATTCCATTTGGCCCGTTTCTAGTGATCGGCTTTTTCGCCGCCCTCCTGTGGGGCGGTCCGTTGACGACAGCCTATTTGCACTATGCGCTGCACCGGTGATATGGAACAGCGTTAAGTCTTTTGTCGTCCTACATTACGATGCTTCTGCTATGAATTGAAGCCGGATAGCGGATGGAGATCTTTGAGATGGATCGAAAATTCAACGGGAATTGGTCTGGTCGTTCCGACAGTGGATTTACGCTTATCGAGCTGCTCGTTGTTATAGCCATTATAGCGATACTGGCCGCAATCCTTTTTCCCGCGTTCGCTGCTGCCCGTGAGAAAGCACGACAGTCAACTTGCCTCTCCAACCTGCATGATATCTATCAGGCTACCGCATTGTACTACCTGGATAACCGCAAGTATCCGGGCGTCCTGTGGCAATGGGCCGGCGTCAACTACACCAATCTTGACACCAACTGCGGCGGTACGGCAGCTGTGCATCCATATAAACCCCTGTACACGACTAAAAAGCTCTCAGGGGATGCAGAATTCAGTTGCCCGGATAATCCCACCAATAACAAGACGAACACGGTGCAAGTCGTCTATCCGCCCAGCGTACCACTGGCGCAGTCGTTCAGTGTTGTGGGCTACAAGGACACTCCTGCCCTTTCTCAGGCAGTGGGAACCAACGTTTCGTTTCCCACCGCGACCGAGCAGTTTTATCCGTTTGATTCGTATGACATCGGCCCGTCTCTCGATACGAATGGCAATCCCGTGAAACAGGGAGGCTCCTTTGTGTACGAGTTGCATTACAGCCTCGACTGGACTGGGGCGACCGGGCCCAACGACTTTCCTAATCAGTTGAAGTATGGATCACTGGCACCGCCTGCAGAAACAGTTCTAACCTGGTGCACCTATCATCAGGCAGTGAATAGTGCGGGAGTGGTGACACTCATTTTGAACGATGGAACCGCGCGTACCATGGATGCCAGAACATTTGCGCAGAAGGGTCCGCTGCATGCATTCGCACCCTAATTTCGTAGACAGGTTTTTGACGATGGAGACGACCATGATCCGGACGAGGCCAACCAGACCAACGAACCACCGCGCATTCACGCTTATCGAGCTTCTCGTGGTGATCGCCATTATAGCGATCCTTGCTGCTATCCTTTTCCCGGCTTTTGCGGCAGTAAAGGAACAGGCACGGCAATCCGATACGATGTCGAACATGCATGAGATCTACGAGGGTGCGCGCATGTTCTACGAGGATGAGGGGCACTATCCTTCGTCATTATTCGGTTATGCCGAGACGGTATCCCCCAACATTGGTGTGCCAGGTTCGCCGCCGGCGATGCCAGCAATTGCAGGGGATCCGATTACTCCGATGGAGAAGGCAACCGAGGATTTCACTACAGCAACTTCTGGCAGCACTTTTGGGTACTTGTATGGACATCAGGTCAAGGATTACAATGCGTTTTTGTGTCCCGACAATACGGTTACCAATCAGAGTGCGGTTACAGAAGTGTACTATCCTTTGTCACTTACCAATAACCAGCCCACATTAGTAACCTGGCAGCAGGATTCTCCGACAACCCCGTGCCCGTTCTACGGCGATCCCGACTTACCCGCCCGACAACTAGGCGGAGGTGCTACCAACCCTACGTTCTATGTCGGTCAGCCGAAGCTCTACTATGTCATGGACACGATGGACATCGGGCCAATGATCGACAGCACAGGTAAGCAGATGGTGGATTCCAACGGTGCCAAAATGTACGAGCTGCACTATTCTACCGACTGGACGCATATGCGCTACGATGCGCAAAATGCTTGTGATCTTTACGGCGACAACGGCGCGCCTGCTGGTACATCGGCAACCAATGGCTCGCCAATCACCGCCCAATTAAAATATCAGAACCCACCGTCAGAGAATACGATACTCACCTGGAATACTCAGCACGTTGCGACTGCAGGCTCCAGTAGCGTTATCATTCTTCTTCTCTCGGGTACTGCACGCAAGATTAGCATATCACAGGCGTTACAGCAGCTTCCGCTTAATTACCGCTAAATAAGGGAACACCAACCTTCAAGCGGACGTCCAAAAGTGGATCGAAATATTAACTTCTGTGTAAACGGTATGGAGATTCGAGAACGATGAGGCGAGGAAATCGCGAACACAATATGGAGACGGCCAGTCGGCGAATTCGCCGTTCGAAACATGGCTTTTCTCTGGTTGAAGTCCTGGTAACGATGGCGATTCTCGTAATTGGGATACTCGCCGTGGCAAGGCTGTTCCCTTATGGTTTCCTCTCAATTCAACGAACTGCAAACATAAGCAAGGCGCAGGCAATGGCAGCGGCGGCCCTCAATTCCTACCAGACGCCCGCAGAGTATATTGACGCAGGTTTGCCAGACGCCAATGGCCAAATAGTCGATATCCCGGATGTGTTGCCGGACAATTTAGCGCCCGCAACGTCTACCGAATTGGCTGGACTAGAGTCAGCGTTGGGCTTTACACTTCCAACCGGCTTTCCACTCTACTCCTTCTCTAACGTGAACCGGATCAAATACATACACGGGGAAACCTTTACGGTTCCGGCCTCCAATCCCGCTGTTCATCTCTTGAAGCTCGGTCCCGTTTATAATATCTTTAGTACGGTTTCGAACGTTCCCAGTGACAGTCTAGTGGTTCACGGGAGTAACCTCAGCCCGATTGTAGAAAGCTCCCAACCAACAACAGACAACCCTTCGGCGTATCCTACGCTAACCTCGCCATCCGATTATGCTATTGACTACGCGAGAGGCGCCATCGCCTTTTACCCGCGTATCGCAAATGCCGGATACGCCGTACCATACCGCACGTTTCTAATGTCGTATCAAGGTTACGCTTCTGGCGCCACTGCTCCAAGCGCAATTACCATACAGATACAGGTGCCTGATGTAGCCGCACCGCAGCCCGGCCAGATTGTTGAACCGAAGTGGATGGCCATAAATGGTGCGAACACGACAGTGATCAGTCCTCCTGGTCTATCGAATGCTGCATTGCCGGCCATCTTCCCTGGCAGTGACCAGGTGTCACGCCGGTTCCGGTTAGTGTCCACCACGCCGGGCCTCAATCAGCCTTTTAGCAGCGATCCCTACGAGTATGGTTGGCTTACGCCGCAAGAAACGGGTAGCGCGAACGTCGGTACACTAATCTTTAATCCCTTGGGACGGGCCGCCGCCGACGTGAACGGCAGTGGGCTAGTCGCGCAGAAACCGCTGCAGGTCTTCGTTGATTACCTGGTGTATGACAACCATATCCTGCGCGACGATAGGAGCTTCCCAACAAGCCGGCCCTATGACCTGCAGCTATCCGTCAGCGGAATAGACCAGGAAGGGGATCCCATGACAGACCAAACAACATATGACGGTCTGTACCATGATATTCCTGGCGATACTACGCCGGATGAAGCAGATCTCGTTATCGTAAACCGGACTACTGGGTTGCCGATGTATTATGCCAAGAATGGAACGATTTACACATACAATCCATCTTCGCCTTATTCCCCTGGTACAGATCTTCCAGTAGGCACCGTGGATGCAAAGAATGGTATTCTCACGTTCCAGCAAACCTATGTTGAGTCTAACAACTTGCAGGGAATTCCGCTTCGCGTGCTCTACAGAGCTCATCGATCGTGGGGTGTTCAACTTCAGCAGGCCGCGGCGCAGTATACTCCTGCTGCATCGGGGCAGTCGCCAACCTCGGACACTTATTACATAGGCGGCGGTGCGCTTGGTGGTTCGGCATCCCGTGTGTACTTCTCGCCATCCGAACAGGGCAAGACAGTTACTCTTACCGATGTCTACTATGCAACGAATCTGCCTAATTTCAACGCGAGCGATCCTACCACCTATGGTCATTCGTACCAGGTTACTGCGCAAATTGGCACGCTGGTACAGCAGGTTGGCGGATTTCCTATGGTTTATGTCGACATCAGCTCGCTAGTACCTAACGCCACCACGTTGTCGACCGTACCTACGGGGTTGGCACTGCGGTCGGTAGAAGGAAATTCTATTAAAGCCCGCGTAGTTTGGCACGATAACCTCACACCTGGTCAGGACCTCTTCTGGCACAAAGTTGACGAAGACGAATTTCGACCTGGCGGCGCGCTCACATTGATAGGAGGTTCACAGTGAACTACCCTTGCAGCGATTCAAGAGAATTCAAAATGAAATCCTATCGTAAACATCAATTATTGGATCACACCCGACGGGTCCGTCGACATACTGCGTTCACTCTCGTTGAGTTACTCGTGGTAATTGCCATCACATCCGTGCTCTTAATACTGGTGGTCAAGCCGCTTACGGACTCTTTTAACCTTGTAAGTGAAGCCGGTACGCAGGTAGAGAGCCAGGCAGCTGCGCGTGATACGATGCGGGAAATAACTGCGGACCTTGGTGACGCGGCCTGGGTGTACGATAACAACACGCCAACTTCGTCTATCAACCTATGGGTTTACAGTCAAACTGGCACGCCAGGCCTGCAATCGTTACCCAATGCCATGGTCGACATGGTTATGCCTGCGCGCCAACTCGATCAAACTGGTGGAAGCACACAAACCGATCCGACTACAGGTTTACCGATTTATCCCGCCGGCTCGAACGGAATTGCATTACCCGCGGCTCCTGGGCGTGTGATTATGCGGTATTTTATTGGCCTGCGGGATAACCGATCCGGCGCAGACACTAGCGGAGCAAAGCAGGATGGTATGCCTGTCGCGTCCGATGGAACCACATTCCATGGGTATGCAAACCGCTGGGCAGATCCTTCGACTTCCAATGCAGACAACCGTACTACGCTATATAAAGCTGAATTTCCTTCCAGCATATACAACTCGTCGACCAAGAGCTACATACCCAATTTGGATCTGTTTCATACGCAGAATCCTGCGGCACCCGGTTCGATCACAGATTCGGAACAGGGCCAGCTTGTACTGAACGATCCTAATTTCTTCTACGATAGCACACCTGCCGGTCCATCCGACGACCCCACATTTAAACAGGGCGACCCGCATTGGGGCGTGGCTGGCTGGCAACGAGTCGCACAAGCGAACGGGATGCCGTTAACGACCGTTTACAGGTGGGAAAACTGGGCTGCCATCGCTAGTCCGGTATTTCCAACGAACAAAGCAGACGCAGTTACGATGCTGCGTAATGACGACGGTACGCTTCAGTATTGTAACAATCTGCCAGTGGTTCGACCGCTCGTCACCTTTACTCCCAAGGCAGTATCAACAGAAAACCTCACGCCGAACAACACTTCTGCCGCCGGCGATGAGTCGCCGACAACAGCAGCCCCCATTTTTGTATCAAAGTATGGTGCGTGGTCCTCGCCGTTTACCGTGAACGTTTACCGGTCGATTGCGGGTGGGGATCCGTTGGGGCAAAATCCCCTGACGTATTACGAATATTACATTGGCGCCGATGGATTGGCGCACATCGTCGCACAGTCTGTTGCACCTGGTGCGGCGGCTCCGAACCCGTCGACCCTTCCGGACGTGGGACCACAGATTAATTCTCAGGGCCTGTTTAACCTGAATCAGCTGCCTGCTGTCCAAATGGCCTTTTCGGTAGATCCTGTAAGCGGTACCGTTAACTTTGCGTTCCCGCAATGGGCAACTCTCGGAGTAGTTTCCGCTCCGCAACAGTACGATCCAAACGCAATCAACAACGGGCTTACAGGTGCGTATGGCAGCCGATATCTCCTGCTGTCTCAACTGGCTCAGTCGGCCTATGGAACCGGAACCCTAAATGGCACTTTACCGAATGCTGCAATTCCCGCGCTGCGGCTCGCCAACGCAACGATAGTTCCGGGTAGTGAGCGAGTGTATGGACCCGATCAGAGGCCGGGGCCACATTACGGTTACCGCATTCAATATCGACGTGTAGCTGCCTTAACCGGCGTCATAGGGCCAAACGAGTACAAGATTAATTACACCAACCTTCCGGGATACCAGAACGGCGATCCACGCCTTCAGGTAGGATACGTTCAGTTTGACAGTCAGGCAGACTCTGTTAACCAACCGAATTTGACATCAGATCCGGTCAACAATGTCTATCCACCGAATAGTCTGCCCAGTTTCAAAAATGCTGGCGGCACCAATGTGGTTGCTGATCCTGTGGAGATTTCCTACCAGTTTCAGGACAATCTGCCTGGGGATGTCGTGCAAGCGAACTACGTTACCCGGGATCAAATGTCAGTCAGCATTGATGCCCAATTGTATGACCCAAGCACTGCGGCATCCCAACAGACGTCGCTAACCCAGGTGGTGGATGTACGGAACCTGCAACGGTAATAGTGTCGTCTAACAGCGGTAACCTCCGCGTTGGACATTTAAGAGAATTCACGAAGAGAAGAGCTGAGATGGTGCAAAGCAACCGACATCACAATTCGCGTTATAGCCGCTCACAGCGCGGTCAGACGCTCATCATAGCGCTGATCGTTCTGTTCGCCCTGCTGTTTTTGGGTGGTGTGTTTGTTACTCGAATTGCGCGCAACCTTCAGCAGAGCGGGCGCACACGGCAGAGTGGCGAGGCCGCTACGCTTGCGCAGGCTGGATTGGATTACTGTAACCGGAATCTAAATTCATCACCGCAGGGTGCAGACTGGCGCCCAACTCCTTCCACCCCAATCAACAATCAGGATCCTGATATTTACTGGCTGGTTCGCGGCTTCTCGCGCATTTCAGTACCCGGAGGGCGGGCGCTAGTGCGCGTTGCGTATGATCCATGTCCCGACAACCCCAGTGGCAGTAATCTGGTCATCGAGTCTATTGGGCGACCCGGTGCCTTACCAAATCCACCAGGCAGCGACCCGACTGTGTTTGTCCCAACCGGTAATTCCCCGCGGCTGCGGCAGGAGTTGGTTGCCTACAAACAGATTGGTCTTACGGACTACGGACTGTACGTAACCGGAGCTACAATGCGCACCGTGCCAAATTACATCGGTACGCCTGCTATTGGGCATAACGTCGCTACTGTGCTTGGCAACCCCATGCTGGGATTTAGCACCTATAGCAACGGCGTGAGCAATTTTGGTCCCAACGGTGCTCAGGCACTCTATGGCTTCCCCATTTACGTGAATGGAAATCTCAAATTCGGCAGCGATACCTACCTGTACGAAGGCCATCGGGGCGGCTCAACGGCCCTTACGCAGGAAAGCGTGCTGGTGAACGGCACCATCAGTCTGGATCCAAGCCGAACGACAAATTTGTACAATACAATTAACGACTCCCAATTGCCGGCTTACCTGAACGAGGAGATTGACCAGTCACCTGTACCTCAGGTGAGCAACGTTGCCGGAGCCATTCTTCCAAGCAACGGTCAGTTTAACAGCTACGACGGACTAATTCGTGACTCCAACGGCGGCCCGGATGTCAATGGCATCGAGCGAGCGGTGCCGCGCCTCACTCCTCCCAGTCTGGATACGCTGGATGGTAGTGGTGTGCTGAGGTACCGGGCACTGACTCGTGACTCGGGTTCATGGTACACGAACTCTGCAGGGGCACTTCTCAACACAGGCGCTGACGGATATGGTACGGGAATTTACGTTAACAACTTTGCTGATCAACAGCGCGAAACGTCCGTGGCAGGGCTGAACGGGGCCTATTCTCTCCGGAGTGACTGGCTTAATCCTCAGGCTCATTTGGCCACCACAATCAACGGCGTGAATTACGGCTGGGATGGACCTTACTACCGCGCCCCAGGAGTGGACATACTTCTCTTGGGTAACACCATCCAGCTGACCCGAGATGATGGCGTGCCATTTACGCTTCCGGACGGAACGCAGAGTGAGACGATCACGCTTCCGCTGTGGGATTACGCTAGAGACAATACGGTGCTCCCGAACGGTATCCATTTAATGCCGCTGCACCATGATGGCGACAACGGAGGTGCGAACAGCCCCTTTGGTGACAAAAATTCCTACGGCGTTAATTTAGTGCTATTCGCCGAGGGGAATGTCAAAGTACATGGTGTGTACGGTGCAATTACCAACACTGCAGACACTTCGGAAAGCGCTACGGTCAGCAAGTTGGGGCGCGTTCACCTTACTATCGTCTCTGGTGGAACCGCCTATATCGACGGGAACCTGGTTAGTGGTGACGGCTACGTGAACGGTGGTGTGGTGACAATGGAGCATGCCTCTACCCTGGCAATCCTAGCCAAGGATTACGTCACCGTAAACACTACGATGTTCATGCGCCCTCAGACGCCTAATACGTGGTCATCTGAGAATGAGGATAGTAACCCGCCGTTCTACACGGAGCTGGGGCAGGGCGGCGCGTCTGCCATGGACATGGCATTTTCGTGGGGTGTAGACCCTTCGCAGAACTATAGCGTGCAGGGAAGCCGATCTCCTCTTTTCCTAATGGTTCGACAAGGCGCAGTAGGTAACGGGGTCGCGCCATACAACCTGCTCCTCAATCCTGGAGTGGCTGCACCCTATAGTAATGCCTACTACCAGTTTCCGTTTAATACCGTCCCGAGTACTGCACCTGCAGCGGGAACCTATGGGGTTGTTGGTACCGAGATGCTGGGTCTACCACTATATCCTGGGAATGCTCAGCTGCCCGGTTTGGTAACTCCCGGATACGACAATGTATTCCGCTTCCAGTTCGATAGATCTGCAGCGCTGGCAGGGCAGCAGCTCACAGATATGAAACTGGGCGGAGCTGCAGTAGTGCCGCTGGATATTCGGATAGAGGCTACGTTGTATGCCCAGAACCGGTCGTTCTTCGTAATACCGGGATACTCCTTCAATCCAAACAAGGCAGATAGCCGAGCGGAGTATCAGTTGCGTGGGGATATTCGCATCTCGTACAACGGCGCAGATGTGCGTGATGTTAGCAATCCGCAGCCGTCGCCAGATCGAGAAGCCAAGGACGTGTTCCCATTTTATGGCGAGCCGACGGATATTCGCATCACGATGTTCGGTTCCATTGCTGAAAACTACACAGCCTCGGCTGGGGATCAGGCTGCCTGGCTTGCCAGGTGGGGCTACATTCCGGCCTACTATGGATCGACCGAGTACTACACGAACACCGCCGCTCGGGTACAGGTTCCCGATATGCATCTTATGAATCAGGATCCGACGTCGTTGGTCGCAGGTGAGGATACAACGCTTAATTACCGTACGCCTCTAGAAACTCAGGCCGCCGGCACGCCAGCCATTGATCAGGACATTCCAATAACTAACGGACTACGCTACGAGTATAACCCAATCCTTGCGATGCCATATTACGACCCAACCGATGTGACATTGATCCCACTTGCCAACCACCTTACTAGACAGCAGCGTGCTATCCGTTCGCGGTCTTACCAGATCACGGTACCGGGAGGCGGCGCCTACACGATTGAGCAAGTACTCCCGGCCATTCCAGATCTGCCAGTTTGCCCAAACACGCTCTACTCTGGCCAGGGTACCGTTCCGGTTGGCAGTCTGCCAGATGACAGTGACCAGCTATGATAAGAGAATCAGCGGGAATGAAACCTATGAAACGCAGCTTAAATCTGTTAGCAGTAATGGCGGCGGCCACTGCCCTATCGTCTAGTGCAGCACTGGCAAGCAACATTAGCTTTAACAGCAGTACCCGCACGATCAATGCGTGCGTGCTTGTCAGCAGTGCCTCTGAGGCGAACAACAACGGTGTCGTATACCCCGTAGATCCGGCCCCCTACCTGTTCTATGCAGTGAGTAATTTTAAAAACTACACGCCCGCTGGCTGGAATATCCAGAATCCTCTGGCGCCTCCGGTTATAAATGCAGCAATTTACCAATCGTGGAAGGAGCGTACAAACGGAACAAACGATCCTGCGTTTAATGTGGGTACACCCCAGTATGCACAGTTTCAGATTGGCCAGCCTGTAGACAAGTCGATGGGGGCGTACTGGGAAGAGAACCTAGACACGATGACCCAGGCGGATCTGGATCGGTATAACATTGTCTACATGCCGCTCTCGGGCCAGCGCTACGTGGGAACAACTCCAGTGGGTCTGATATTCACGGAGGCAGAAAAGGAAAAACTGCGGGAATATGTGGATCAGGGCGGAACTCTCATTCTCGAGAGTGTCTATGGCTACAATCCAAAAAACTACGGGTCAGACATCAACTTTTTCATTCCGCTGGTCAACCAGGATTTAACCGCTTATGGTCCAAATTATTCTGACCCCAATCCGAATGCCAATCTGCTAAACTGGCCGCTCAAAATTTCCTACCAGGATATACTGGGCATATTTGCATTTTACTTTGTACCAACAAGTTCGGTCTTCTCATCCCCCGGAATGACGGGCCTGACTCCAGCCTTTTTCAAGCCTATTGTTACGGCACCGCCAGAGGTGGTTCTTGCCCAAGGCAATTATGGTGCCGGCCAGATCATCTACTCGTTTGCTCTGCTGCAGTATGTATCTGGCCAACTAGCGCCATCCAGCAACTACATGGGTGTGCAGGGGTTCCGGAATACTGGAGCAGTTAGTGGATCAGAGTTTAATTCCCAGCAGAGTGGAAATTTGAAGATCGCTGTCAATGTTGTAGGCGCTGCAGGCGGTGTTGCCCATGAAAGCGATGCTACACCCCAGCGGATGCCCTCTGCTATTGCGAGCAGCTGGAGTGCAGTGCCATCCAACGCAAATAATATAGGCGGTGGTTCATCGATTATAGACGGGTTGGGTTTTACCGTTGACGGTAACAATCTCCTTCACTGCTACGATCTAACACCAGGCACTAGCCTGGGAGGGTTTGGCAGCGTTAACGGAGTGGACAACGGCCTGCAGGACTATAGTGTAGGAACTCCATACGACGAGATCTGGAACCTTACACTGCCAGGCTCCGGCAGGTATGGTGCGCCGCGAACGATTTCGAATGGCCAGGGGATATACTGCGCGGTCACTTCGTCCACCGGGAACACCGTAGTGACGAAGGGCGTTACTTATGCCGCCAATGGCGCCGCAAACGCCTCTTCATCTGTGGTATTTTCGGTGGCTGGTTCAGCCGGGCCTGATAGCGCGATTGATCCCACCACCGGTGGCCCGCTGCCAACGCTCGGAACGGGGTACGCAGGCGGATTTCTGTTCGCGCCGGTCTATACCGGTAATGGTTGGCAGATTGAAGCCGTCGATTTCGCCAATAGTGTGGCAAACGGGGCGGTGGTGCCGGCTTTCGGCACCGGCGAGTCGTCCGTTGTGCCGCCTACCAGTGTTTCGTCTACCGGGCTTGGCCCGCTATGCGGACCCGTGACGGCAGGCTTTGTAACAGACTCCGCAACCGGTGCGCAAGATCTGGTGGCATATGCGCCGCTTCAGGGTGTGAGTGCAGGTGCGCCGGGTGGTTTTGCAGGTGCCTGGTTTGAGACGCGGGGGGAACCGCTTGAGGCAAACGGTACAGATCCAAACAACAACTACCTCATATATCAGCCCAAAGGCGATCGCGCACTTATACCGTGGTTCGATACAGCCAACGGAAATGCATCGCTATTGCCTGTTATCTATGTCTCTGTTGTGGACGCTGCCGGTAACCTTGTAAGTATGAACGTTTACCAGGCGAATAATGCGAATGTCAACCTGCTTTGGGGACAACATAAGCCGATCGACTTTCCATCCAACGAGCCCATTACGCCTGGCCAGAACTTCATGGAAATCGAAATTAATCCGGCTGCGATGCCAGCCTTGCCTACTGGCGAGAGTTACGTGGTGTCCGCTGATTATGCTCTTGACTGGCCGGGTGATCCTATCAACGGCACGAGTCTAGTGCCGTCGGATTTAGCAAGAATTACCAGCCGCGGGTTTAGCCTCTATAATCCATCTGCGTCACCGGGAGCAAATTACCTCGCGGGCGGTCTCGCTATGGACCCAACCGGATCGCTGTTGTTCACCGTTCATCCCACTGGTGTCCTCGATAATTCTGGAGGAAATGCATCCCGACTTCCCGATCGTGTGTACAGCGTCACTGATCAGTTCTCCGGGACTACTCAGGGCGGGATTACTGCCGCTGGCACGACAGTGAACTGGATGTGGAGTCCTACCACCGCAGAAGTGTTTGATGGAAATCAGATTAAGTCACGGCTGACCTACACTGCGAGCAACGGGACCGTCTATCCTATTTCAGGGTTCCAGGTAATAGGCAAACCTGCGGTCTTTAATGGTACGGTTTATGTCGTCGGTACTGGCTATATTGAAGGCGCGGGGCAGAGCAATTCCACAGTTCCTGCGACAATGGTGCTGGCGCTTTCAAGCACAATCAATCCTGTGGTTACGCTCAACCCTGCTATTGAACTGTCGACCGCTGCTGGTGCGGCCCAGGCGCCAATATCAGTTCAACAACCTGACTTGGAGCGTTCATCTCAGGGCAGCCCTGCCTATAACACGCTCACTCCTAATCGTGACTACGTGCTTAATAAGCAGGTGGATAATACCGGCGCAACCTATGCCACTGCGATTGTTTTCAGGTCATTGCAGCCTGTAGGCAACCGAGATACGTTCAATGCCGCTATGCCACTTTTTATTTCGAACGGAACCACCGGTCAGCGTACAGAGATCACTGGCACTTCTGGTTACGGTCCGCTTGATAACCTTCAGTGGGCGGTTGCTTATCCTGAGGCACCGGTAGTGGGGGACATTGCCTCGATCCAGGGTGAGGAGAACATCGCTCATTTCGCCCCGCCGAGTTCTGGTATTACCGCATCGACCTCGGGTCTGTTCTACGGCACACAAGCGGGTACCATTGTTCAGGTCAATCTTACCAGTGCATCAGGGATTAAAGCTCCAGGTGCTGCGGATGTTGCCACAGCGCAGGTGAGTGGAACACTAACCAATGCAGCAGGCACCCCAGTGTCCCAATCAATTATCTATGCGCCGGCCGCAGCCCAAGGCAATCTGCTGGTTTCGACACCTGAAGGAGCAGCCGACCTAAATAGCCGGTCGACCGTAATAATGGACAATGACCGCCTCCTTTCGGTGGATGCCGGTGGTAATGTGGAGTGGATGATAGACAGTTCTTCGCTGAACGTACAGGTGAGGAATCCGTTCGACTCAACGCCATCTGCACAGACCAACGTACCGTTTTCCGGGGCGTCTGCAGTACATCTTATTAGTGCCGGGCAGTATATTGCTGCCGATACGAACAATAATAGAATTGTCTGGTTTGACTCGGCGGGTAATGTATTACAGAACATAAGTGAAGTCCGTAATGACCTCATGGTTCTGCCTCAGGGACAGTCGTTAGCACTCAGTGGACCCACTGATGTACAGTTCTACTCGGAAACGTCCAGCAACACGACCGTCAGCTACACCAACCCCGTTACTGGTGTGACCTATTCCTATACTGGGCCTCTAACGCTCTACCACTACGTCATTGCCGACAGTGGAAATTATCGCGCAATGGAGGTAGTCGATGGGTTGAATCCGATCAGCGGGGCGTTCGTCCAGTTGAAGCCTACAAGTGGCAGCTACACGCCGATTGTACTCTACCACCAGGTCGTATTCTCGACTGCGTCGCTAGCCACACAGGGCCAACACTGGCGCTACCGGACCATTCAACAGTTTTTTGACCCGTTGAGCGGTGTTGAGTCCCTGGTGGCAGCGATCAGCAACGTTACCCCGGCCTCATACCAGGGGCTCGCCGGGTTGGGTACGACAGGCGCGGATGTACAGGGCTCTGATGGTGGGGCAGTACTATTCCTGGCTCGAACGGGTGCGCAGCAGGCTAAGATCATTCAAATTGCAACGAGCATCAACGTGCCCAATGGCGCAGGTGGATTTATTCAACAGCCCATTCAGAAGCCGACCTTCTTTAAGCAGTTCTTCCTGCAGGTGAATGGGGCGCCGCAGATCCGTTATTTGCTATGCGACGCGAATGGTTGTTATGAACTGCAGGCAGATCCTAGCGGAAAGGCCCTTGATGTTGACTGGATGCTTTCTTCCAGCAACTACCAGTATCTCACCGGACGACCGCTAGATGCACTTTCCATTCAGCGCATTCCGTCTACCGACATATATACGGATGCATCCGGTACGCACCTTGCGCCGCACTATTTAATCACGAACGGCTACCACGGGAATGATGGCGCAGTGGAGTGGTTCAACACGATGTTCGGAGCGGCTCCGCCTAATGTTGCGGACGGTTACATTCACGGTGAAGTTTTTGAGATCAAATCGACGCCCTACTATACTGGCGGATACCAGCAAGCTGTAAACGTCCTTTACACTCAGAATGGTCTGGGAGAGATGGTTCAAAACCCGAACGGAGCGATTGTTCAACTTATTCCGAATGAGCAGCTGCTTCAGACGGATACCGCAGGGAATGTGATAAAGGCGCCGATTCGCAGGGCGTTGGGCACTGCCGGAAGCGGGGTAGACACTACAACATTGTCCGGGCCTACTTTTAGTTTGCGTCCATAAGCTGCGGAGGCAAGGTCCGTCATAGAAACAGGACTAACCCAGGTGGGTACGTCCACGTGAGATAGAGGAAGAGACTCCATGAGGCAATCGGCATTGTTTGCCATAAAAAATGCGGCCATCTGTGTGTTGTTGCTCGTCATTGCCGGCGCAGGTGCCCGCGCACAGTACGCCTACACTGGTGACGACTGGACACTGGATCGCGGCTCAGCGACAGTGGATACGCTAAATAATGGTCTCGCTCTGCGCCAAGGCTATAACGCCTTTACAGATAGCGCTAATAATCCGCTTCACGCGGTGCGGCGCTGGGTATGGCCTGCTACTGCAGATATCGCGGCACAGACCGGTAGTGTTGGCGGTAACTATTCACTCACAACCGACAACTACAATCCGAATGACTTGCCGGCTAACAAGGTTGTGGAGAGCAACGGTCAGCAAGCAACAGATGCCATCGCAGTTTGGAATGGCAATATCTTTGGTATACCAGTTCCTGCCAATCGTGTGCCATATGGCGGCTTTAGCTACATTACTGATCCTACCAACGCAAACTCCTTTGACTACGGCGTAGCAGTACCAGTACTTCAGAATATTGAAGACGGAAATGGCAACGCGGTAAGTTCTACCACTCTAGAGGCTCTGCCTTATGTGTCGTCCGACATCTATTCCAATGTGCAAAAGGCGCTCATTGCAGATGACAATAACACGGCAGAGTGGTCGATGGGTACTCCCACGCTCCCGACACTTGCAGCCAACCAGTATGTGAAGGTTCAGTACGAGGTACAGGTGTGGTCACCGGGGGATGGTACTGTCACGCAGGTGAATGGCGCCAACGTGGTTCATCCCAATATTCAGCATGCTTTTGTGCGGGTGAGTTGGAACAACACTGTCGCAGGTGGGACGCTTAACTACGGCACGGGTGTTGCTGGTACGGGCGGCATTAACGATCCAGAGTACAGCCGCATATTCATGTTGAATCTTAGCGGTGGGCCTGGATGGAGAACTGTGGGCGCTTATGCCAGTGGTAACCAGACGGCCGCAGTGCAGCCCGCACTTTTCCCGTATCTAAGCAGTGCGCCGGCCAGTCAAGTCGTTGTCTCGCTCTACCGCCTGACGCCGGATAACCCGAACGATACGACAATCTACACCAATCCACCGCTGGTAACCGCGGATGCGGTGCGGTTTGTACCCGTGAGCGTTCAGCTTTACACTAACGGTGTTACGCCAGTACCGGATACGACGAATATGGGGCCAATCTCGGCGATTGGCCGCATTCTTGCCCCGGTTGTCTCCAGCAAGAATATCGCGACGGGCAACGGTGTGGACGCGGGCGATCCGATGGCCGGTCAGGATCTCTGGTATGCAGCGCGCGAGGAGACAATTCCCACCACCACGACGACGATCGTGGACCCCACGCAAACCAATCTCACGGCCAACAATGATCCATTTGCCTCGCAAACAGCCCCGGTCTTCTACTGCCTCACGAACGTAGATGAAGCAGTAACCGCGGGTACAACGATCACCAATGTTCCATCAATCGACCGCGTGCGGTGGAGATACGTCGCTACGCCCGATGAGGGTACTGGCACCTGCATCGCATCGCCTCTGCTCGCGAACGTCAGATGCCGCGACGGTGTAGTTCGCCCCATGGTCTATTTCGTTACGACAAACGCAAGTGGGTCGCTAGGCCACATCTATGCCCTTGACCCGCTGGGCAACAATCCGTTTGATAATTTTAACGGCAACGGAGTAGTAGATCCAGGTGATCTTTCTACTCGGACGACTAATGCCTATTGGGTCTACCCTTCGGTGCGCTGGATTACAAACTCGTCGGGTGGAATTACGACAACCGTCAATGGAACTAACGCTCCACCAAACGCCCCCGCTGGTTGGGATGATCCAAACTATACGGTACCACTCAACCTGGGAGGTTACTCGCGCACCGGATATCCCGCTGCAGCCTACGGTGCAGACCAGGCAATTCCGTACTACGACGGCGACATTGTCACAAACACGGCAGCCAATGCGGCTACCACGCCGTTTGTAACGCGGACCGACACGCAGATAACACTGGGCGGTATGGCATGGGCGCCATTGATTGTGAACGATCCCAGTAATCCTACAGGCGCACAGGAACTGATCGTCGGTTCGCAAGCGGTTACCAGCTCTAACACTCTTCAGGGCCGCCTCTGGGCATTTGATGCCGGTGGCCGCGGAGATTTCGGTACAATCAGTGTAACGGAAGTTGACAATAACGTTACGCCTATCACCACGACCACTGCGACAGTACCAACACCAGGAACTACGCAGAGGCTGTGGACTTGGCCGCATTTTGGAGCTGACGCATTTCATCGTGTAAATGCTGATACCGCGGGTGGCTACACTCAAACGTTCAACATACTGGACGAGACACCATTAGGGCTTATATCAGGTTCGCCGACGTTCGATCCCAATTATCCTGGTACAGAACAACCGGTGATGTTTGGCACCTCGGACGGTCGAGTCTACGCTGTGCTGCCCTATCACGACTCCTTCCAGAGTATCAATGCGAACAATCAGGCAGTCTACGACAATAGCATTCGTGAGTATTGGACATATCCTAACATCTCAGTCGCGGGGCTGGGTGCGGGTATATCGTCGCTGGCGACTTTCGTAAGCAGTAAAACATCCGCGCGCTACCTGGTCTTTACCAGTGATCTGCCGGACGGCAGCGGTGGCCGTGTTTACGAGATTCCTGAGGCAACTGTTACTGGCGCGCTAGGCAGCCAGACCCCCGCAGGTGCTACGTTGACATGGGTTTATCCGCCCGCCACCAATCCACCTGCCGCCGATCCAAATAATCCGAACGCAACCGCGCCCTTGGCGCCAGGTTTCGGTCCCTCAGCTCCTGTCGTTGTCAATTCTGGAACTGTCAATCTACTGTCGGCAAACCTGATTCCGTACGACATGGTCTATGCGGTGCAAAATGATGGTACCGTGGATGCGATTGAAGCGGATCCTAACGGGGACGGTAACGGCACAACGCCGCTTCTCTACTCCACTAGTCCTGCTTTCACGAACACGACCACCTGCACGCCAACGGCTACACAGATCATAGCCCAACAGGGCATGCTCAATAACACACCGCTATCAACGGTCGCCAACAACTCCTTCCCTGCGGTAGTATTTGCAGATGACGGAGGCGCCATTTCTGCTATTGGTATGAATGCGATCGACGATGGAACTGGCACAGGCACTACGCTTCTACCGGCACTGTGGCAGTACAGTGACAGCGGAACGACAAGGATAGCGACTGCTTCCCTATCGAATGGCTACATAGTGGAAGGGGACGAAGGGGGTCAGCTTCGCGCCTACAGTAATGGCTTGGGCAACGGGACTCAGGAGACAGTGCCTCCATCCGAGGCATTGGGCAACTCCACCGATGCAACAATTGATCTACGGTTACTTGATTATTATGCCCAGCCCGACTGGAAGAACTTCATGCAGCCGCTAGGAACTGCCGGCGCTGAGACACCTGCTGTTAGTACGACGGGAGCCTATTTAGGCGCCAAACCCATCGGTTCAACGCAGCTGCCACGAAATGGTGTTCCAGCCGACTGGGGCGATACTCTCTACCTGGCTGCGTGGGGTGTCTACCACGCACAGCCGGAGGGGACCCAAGCCGGCACGGGTAAGATTGAGCAGGGCCTTACTGCGCCAAGGATCACTGTAACTTTCAGGGTCCTTCAACCTGGTTCGGCGCGCAGTGTGCTGATCACGGTGCCCGCGGAGCTTACATCCACGGCTAATAATGGCTGGCCGGCGGATACCGCAGCTCTTGGCACCAACTTCTCGATAGCGGGCTGGGATAACACTCTTCAGGCAGTGCAGCTTCTCACTGGACCCACTCAGAATGTATTTCCTTGGGTGGCTACCTACTCGTTAGTGATCAAACCTGACGCTCAAAACCCATTCACGCCAGGACTTGCTGGAGTGCGCGTAGCAGCTCAGGCGCATATTCAACAGACAATCCTTATACAGCAACAGGGATCACCAAACGTTACTGAGGACGCTCGCAGGGACTCAGTTATCCTACGTGCTGGACAGCATGACTATGTAGGCTTCGCCAACACGGATGGAAACGGAAACTGGTTTGCAGGTACGCCCAATAATCGTGCGCTCCGTGGTCGCGCCCGCCCGGTGTTCATTACAAACCCGCTCGCTCTCACTACGGCTGGCCCCAACCCGGCGAACACCGCGGTTGGTATCAACAACATAGCCGATAACACTGGCACCCCAGAAACGATGGGGTGGGCTGGTTCTGTGCAGACTGCGGTCACCTCGCTGCCGGATCTTTTTGGAAATGGCGCCTCCATTGGCTTCCCAGGCAGTATCGCCTACAAAGCGCTTCTTGCTCCATTAGATTTGGTACCGGATGGTCAAAGCGTCACCTATCAGGGTCTGAACAACGCTGGCGCCCGTGTGCCTGCGCTATATGCCATGGATCGAAGCGCCTACTACGAGGTTACTGGCAACGCACTTCACTACCAGGTGAATGTGCCACAGTTTAACTGGTATGGCGGGGCCAACGCAGTAATGAACCCATTGCCGTGGGAAGCGATGCCTGGTGATGGCGTAGATTCCGCGGACTATCCCGCTATTCCATCTACGGCGGTTAAGGTAACTGATCCGACGGGCACTAATGTGGTCGCTTCCAACGGCGTGTTAACTCCACCGACACAGCCAGCAGGGGATTCCAACGTCGCTGACCGCATACTGTCTCCTGTACCGCTAACGCTCCAGCTGAACGTGCCAAAGTATCAACCCGCTAACGTGAATGCCGGAATAGCCACCTTCAATGGCGTATCCATCGGCGGAAGCTACACGGACATTGCCGGCCAGGTACTTGGAAGCGCTGGAAGTCCGGTCTATGGCCCGATGCTCACATACGGTAACGGAGGATTGAGTCCTAACATCAATGCTGCCTCCTTCCCTGCCCTGGGTTACGTAGGTCAGAACTTCCAGGTCAATGTGGTACTTCCCGGACAGATCTCCAATCTACCACCCAACGGGTTTAGGCGTGCTGCTCCTTCGCGAGACTTCACATCTACCGTATGCGTGGCGCCGGACTTCAAGATGAAGATTGGGCAAAGCGCCATCGATCTAGGCAGCGAGCCGGCGGGAGCTGGATACAGCTCGGCTAATGGAGCCGCTTACAGCCTTCCATTCGAACCTACCGGTGTTGGCGCCTACACAAATTCCATCAGCCCATGGGATGGCACTGCGACGAATCAAATTGGTAAGTTCTTCCAGCCATTTACCTTGCAGAGTGACAGCAACGTCAATCTAGTGGACCTACGTATTGCGAAGCTGTTCGGCTTACCCGGTGCAGCAATCAATGGAGACTCTCTTGCGACGTCTCCTTATCAGACAGGCGCAAATGGGGTCGCTGTCAGCGCACGGATGCAGAGTGACACCGTAGATCAAACGCTGAGCCCGTGGTTGCTCGCCACTCCATTCGGGCTCTCCGGCAGCAATGCAAGCGGACCAGGTCTTGGAAACATCGGCGTCGTTTCGTCGTTCGATCATGCCTCTCTAAGTGATAGCCAAACGAGCGCTGTTTCGCTCTATCCAATACCAGGAGCCGCATGGCCAGGTGGACAAGAACCGTACCCAACGCTGCACAAACCCCTTCCAGGTGATCCATCTGGCACGATAGCCACTGTTCCTGACGTGCCCCACAATTACAGTGGTGTGCAGCTGCCGTCTCCGGAAGTAGGTATTGCAATACCTTACGGAACCCCTGTAGGTACCTACACAGGGCGGCTAATTGCTTATGAGGATGAACTACCGGTTCAGTGGCAGGCATGGCTCTCTACGCTGCGTGGTTCAACTAACGGTTTGCCGGTAAACAATGACGGCATTCTTAACACCAGTTCGATTTCCGCAGTACAGGGCTTGACCGATCCTACAGGGACCGTTGCCGCTGGTATTCTGGAGCCAATTTCCAATGCTGTACCAATCCAGATAAAGGTCATCGAAAATCGACTGACTAATGGAGTTACGCCCGGTAGCCTTAGTCAAATGGATCTCGTTAACCCATTGTTGGCCTTTACGTCATCAGCAGGCGGTCAACCCGGGCCTTATAATACATCGCCGGCACTGGCATATGTACCGGGTGCTGCGAACCAGTCTGCAAACCCAAGTCGAATTGTCTGCTTCTGGTCCTCCAGCAGAAACACTGCCGGTGGTGGCCAGGAAAATCTCAACGCTAGCCAGATCGCACTACCTTACGCGGTGTTCAGTTACACCGGCGCAAACGGGAATACCCAGTTTGTCCGGGGGGATGCTGTAACGGCTGGCGGCACTGCTGAAAACACACTCTGGTGGTCGACGCCACAGCAGCTGCTCACTCTTAATAGTGGACTAGCGAATACTTACTTCCCATCCACCGGGGATGCCGCGATAGCGGGTACTCCGTCGATCGATACGTTGCGATTTGCCGACCCTGCAATCGCACAGACGGTAGATGTGAACGCAGCAGGTGCAGTTGCTACGCCCGGAAGTGATCCACTTGGCTACATTTTCTACCGGGGCCAGGTTGACAAGTCCATTGGCGGGCAGCAATCGATTGATCACCGGCTGCTTTATCAGAGCCTGAATGGTGCAGTTCCACAGGGAACGCCTATTGCCTATCCGAATGATCCATCGCTCCCTGCGGCAACTCCGGAGCCTATTGCGATCAACTTTACTCAGGCTGACGGCGCACGTGGCACTTCAGCTCAACAGATGGTCTATGTGTTCTACGGTACCGGTACCGCTGGCGCGGCTCACCTGTACTACAATGTGAACGCGTATACAAACAACGGAGCGACGTTGAACTCGGGTGGCACTGCAATCACCGCGGATGGGTGGATAAGCAGTGGTGCAGCCGCTGATCCGCGTCTTGGCGCCCAGGTATTGCCCCTTCCCGCAGCGGTCACCGCGGCGACGCACCCAACTGTCATCTACAGGCAGGTGGTAACGCACAATCCGTTTGACCCTGCCAATCCGCAGGATCTGCGCAGAATAGATTGCCTGGATGTCTACTTTAGCGGCAAGGTGCGAGGTAGAAGTGGCGTTCGGTTACTCATGGTGCGCTTTGGTATCTACCGTGGAGAGAACTACGGTGCGGGAATGCCGGCCATGAAGATGGGGCAGCTGTTCGTAGTGCCTTTACCACCGGTGGTTTCCGAGCTCGCTGAACAACATGGGGATGCAAACACCTGGGCAGGGCGTGATAGCGGCTGGTATACCGGCGTTCCATCACCGATTGTTGTTCAACTCGAGCATTTCGATAACACTACAGGAAATTACTCTGGGCTCATAAACCTTAATGCACCTGCAGGTTCCACAGTTGCAGCGCAGGGCCAATTTGATCCTGCGAGTGGCGATCTGTTCTACCAGGTACTTTCTACCAACGCGGCCACAGGCGCCACCGTGAACAACGCCAGCGGTCAACCCCTGCTGCAGGGTGGGGCCATGGTGGTAAATCCGGGTGCTGGAACGGTTTCGTTCCCCAATATTGCACCGTCGCCAAATGACAGGTTGATGGTTTCGTACATCCCGGAAATCCGAGACCTTTCCGTGGCGCGTAACGATAGCAATATCATTCCCGGTGGTGGCTATGGTGCGTACGGCGCAAATATCCCAGCCACACTACTTCCGCAGGTATGGAACAAAGTGGCGGGTGATGCCTTTGGCCCCGTGGCAACTCTGGATACAAGTGCCAATCCGCGCCAGCAATACACTGCTCCTGCAGTTGTGTTTAGCGCGAATGGCCAGTACCTGCCACCGTCTAACGGCATAATGCCGGTTGATCGACTGTGGGTGGTCTACCGTAAAACCGATCTTGGAGGAGCGCAGGCCCAAGGTCTGTTTGTCAAATCCATGCGCCTTATGGTTCGCTTGCCGTATCCGGTGTGGTTGACCGCACCTGATGCCAATGGTAATCAGCAAATTCAGGCACTCACCGTTGCGGTAGACCCGTCGGATCCTAACCAGGCACCGCTCAATGGGCCATATGAAGTAGACTGGGCACGAGGAAGGATCTACTTCACCACTGCAGATGCTGGCCGGATCATTGACGTAAGCTACACCGGTGCAGTTGGAGGGGGTCCGGGCAATTCTGGAAAGCTTGTCTATCGAATTGCCTGGGGAGATGAGGTTAGCACCAATCCTGACTATGAGTATGCGTTAGTGAACGGCGAGCCTGTGATTCAGGATGGGACCGGAAACACGGTACGTGACCTAACCACCCCCGAAACAGCCGTACCGATGGCGTACAGGGTCAACGTTGGTCAGGTGGCTGCAATGGCGGATCCAATCGTCAACCGACTGTGGCTATTCTGGTCAGGAACAGCGTTCGGTTCTACGGACCTCTACCAGGAGGCCTATGCGCCCAACCTGTATCCCATAACTCCAAGTCAACACTAGGCAAATTAACAGTTCCGGAACGGTTATAGCCATCGTCAGGGTAACCTGAACGATGGCTATAACTATTTTCAAGGGGTCATTTTTAGATCGATTGGTATTTCCGCGGCGGTGTTAGCCGAAGGTCACCACGTCGTAGCTTTTGGTGCGCGGCACGCGAATCTGCAACCGATAAACCGGCCCCACAACGTTCAAATTCAAGCATCGTGCGCCAGGATCCCAGCGTGTTTACGCGTCCAGCCCCATTGATCGAATTAATTCCCTTATACGGTAACAAAGCCCTTGCAGAATTACTATGTAGTCGCTATAATTCCACTATAGTTATTTATATTTTCGGGGTTGTGATTTCGCGAGTGCAAATACGGTAGATCCCCGCGGCTCGTGTGTGTGATGTGCCTGCAATGTGCTTGGATAATTCGGTAATCTCCTGGAGGAGGTGCCTGGGCATGGAGAAGTCACTGTTCTTGTGGGCGTTGTTATTGGTCGCACTTGGTGGACTGTTCAGCCTGTCCAGCATGATTGTCCACCGCAAGGGGCGCGACAATAATGACCGGCTAAGTTCAGGCGCTTGGTGCATGTTGGCCGCGATACTAGCTGCCGGTTCGGTGGTGACATACCCCCTGCACCATCTCTATTCACACGGCCATGGTCCAGGCATTGGATTCGCTATTGGCGGTGTTGCGGCTCTCCTTGTCATCGTAGTAATCAGCAAGATCGGCGAACGCAATGATTTGGCACTCTCTCCTCTGCCTTCTTTTGCTGCAGCTGCGGTCCTTACGGCTGCTATCATCCCGGAGATATGGTTTCGTCATAAGTTGTTGGATGTACAGTGTGGGGTGATGATGGGGTGGGTGGCAGAAGTATTCATGTGGATGGTTCTAACACCGCGCACCAACGAAACAAGGCGAGCTATCTCTGCTATGTTGGCAGCAACCGGCCTTCTTGTAACCGTTGCGTCGGGTATGTTGATTTCGGAAGCCAGGGCACAACTCGTGTTCGGGAGTGGAATTTCAGCAATTCATTGGAGCGCGCTCATCGCCTTGGGTGCCGCGCCTATACCGGCGATAATCGCAGTAGTGGCGCTGGCAGCACGTTATGCAGTGCGTCTGCCAGGGGCCTCAACGGCTGCACTGTTAACTTCGCGTTGGTTAACCACTGACGGGTCGAGAGGTGTAGCGATACGCCTTGCAATCGGCACGGCGTCTGGTGTCGTAGGGCTGGTTGCTTTCCGTGCGTTGCAAGTCCGTGTGGCTTCTCATCCACCTCTGTTTGCCATCGCTGCTACAGGTGTAATTGCGGGCACTGTGATCTACTGGCTCGTAGCCACCGTATGCGTTGCACAGGCAAATACGGAGCAATCTGCTTATAGAAACATTTCTATCGGCATTTTGATTATCACCGCAACATGTATCTCTGCATACCAACGAAGTGCCGGGTTTGGCATGACTCTGGTGATGGTCGGCGCGTGGAATGTCGTCCTTATGCAGGTGTCGGCTGTAGATGGGGACGGAAATTGGGGGGGCAGTGCTTCCCTGGCTACGGCTGGGGTGCTGATGACCGGCACGGTTCTAGTAGTTTACAGGCTTGTTGGCCTACGATTTTACGAGGATCTGCACTGGTTGTCGCATACAACCCATTATCAGCTGTTTGGGCTTGTGACGGGCCTATTCGGAGCGTTGTTTGCCAGTTCACTTATTGTGAAATCTGACGACGGCGAGAAGAGTTCATTGAGTCGCTCGGCGGTTTCGGGCCTCGCAGCAGCATTGGTGGGTCCGTTCCTTGCCGTGTCGGAGATCGTAATCTTCGGGCCAAAATGCTGTGAGGGCTTCGTGATGGGCTGCGTGCTGGCATGTGGTATTGCGATGGTAACCAAGTTTGGCCTTCAACAAAACGCACAAGGATCTGTTGTTGCTGCCTTGACGGTGCTCTCAGCGCTAACAGGTCCGATTGTCCTTTCAGAATGGTTGCACTCACTCCTCCCACTATCGCTACTCTCCAGGGCTGCTCGTGCGCACATGGTGCTTGAGGGTGCCGTCCTCATCTCCGTGCTCGTACTCGCCCAAGGGATTCGACTGGGCACAAGAGGTCGTCGTAGCGATTCGAGGACTGAACAGCCATGAACACCCAGAATTCCGGTCGATTGGCTGCCATAGTTGGAATCTGGCTGCTTGCTTGGTTCACCGGCAGAGTGTTAATGCAAGCACCAGCAATTGGGCGCGTATCTGGTGTGGTTTACCTGGCGGAAGCCCACACAAGATTTAAAGGAGCAACTGTCTACTTACAAGTCCACGGCGGCAGTGAGCGGACGCGTTACGTTACCAGTCAGGATGGCGGTAGGTTCTCATTCTCAAATGTACCTGCAGGGGATTACAATATCTGGGCATCGTCTGCAGAGCACGATGTACGTTCGAGTCGTATCACTGTGCTGGATGGCGCCGATACACCGGTTACCTTGAGCCTGTCACGCAATTTACCGGCATTCTCTTTGGCTGTTCATCAACAGAACTATACCACCTCTGAGCGGCCCATGTTCGCCGTAAAGGGCTACCAAAACTGGCGTTTACCTATGGGGCACGATTGGTTTACACTCTCTGTCTACCATACACAAATGTCGAGAATGCTCTCCACGCAGGCATCTGCCCGGTCGTTTGCGGCGGTGGGGCGTTCCTATGACGCTGCACCCTATCTGCCAAAGGACGTTCTGCATTTTGCCTCCGGCATGTCGCCGAGGCTGCTGTTTAGGCGAACTGTACGTATTACTCGAACGGATACGGAAGGCTTCTACTACCAGAGGTACTGGTTTCCCAAACTTCCAACAGGGCTATACCTGCTAAACCTAAGGCACGGACATGACACGGCCTGCACATGGCTGCTTGTCACCGACACCGCACTCATCACCAAGCGCGTACGGAGCCAGGTACTGGCATATGTAGTCAATATAGTATCTGGTACACCTGTTGCCCACAGCCTCGTTTCATTTTACCGATATGGCAGGGCTGCAGCCCAGTCCACGACAAACTCCCATGGAATTGCTGTCCTTAGAGTACCGCCACCGCAGCGGGGACAGCAGTCTGGTTCTAGTTACGTTACCGCCTTAAATCACGGTGACGAGGCACTATGTTCAAGCTACTTTGGAGACGCAGGAAATCGCCAGAACTTTGTAGTGTTCAGTTATACAGACCGTCCGATTTACAGGCCCGGGCAGGACATTCAGTTCAAATGTATCGTAAGAAAGCGCTCTTACCCGGCTGGGACCGAGGCTCTTACGGCACTGAACAGCGCTAAGGGTAGTGCTACGAGTGCCCTTACGGTACCTTCTAACGAGACTGTTCACGTTGAATTGCGCGACCCATCCGGCGTAGCTGTGCTGCGGCGGAATTATGTCACAAATAGCTTTGGTGCAATTCATGGGAGTGCTGAACTGTTGAATGAGGCGTCCACCGGCGTCTACACACTCTTCGTAACACCAGCAGGCGGCGGCTCCGCGCATACACACGACATTGTGGTATCTGCCTACCGCAAGCCGCAGATTAAGCTGACAGCCGTGGCAGCACAGGCTCAGGTAATTGCAGGAACAAGCGCGACCGTTCATGTCTCAGCCGCTTACTATTTCGGCGCCCCGGTCGCAGGGGCAAAAATCACCTACACGGTTTACAGCTCACCGGATTGGGAATCGGACTTTCCATCTGATTACGACTATCAGTCTGGAGATGAAAGCATCTTTGTCGATTCGGCAGGGGACAACTATTACGGTTCTCAAATAACGACTGGAACAGCCGTGCTGGATGCGAACGGCAATGCAACGATTACGTTTCCTACCCTCGAACCGAATGTACCTGGCTCTGACCTTACGCAGAGCAAGCTGTTTACGTGTAGTGTTACCCTCGCGACAGGTTCACAGCAATCTACAGAAGAGGATGCGACTGTTCACGTGGTTCAGGGCAACTTCCATCTGTCTGTTGAACCAGCCGGATACCTGGGCCAACGCGGTCAACCTATGAATGTTGTTGTTACGGCGCAGGGTTATGACGGTGTTGCACGGGCAAACAAGCTAGTAACTCTCAGCCTCTACTATCAGTCTACTACCACCGAAACGTATAAACGCATCGCAGCGGGCGTTTTGCATGCCACTACGAATGAGGCGGGTAAGGCTCTGTTTACCGTGGTACCACCTAGAAACGGCGACCTTATGTTAAAGGCCACAGCACAGGATGCCGCGGGCCGTACCATCATGGCGAGAAATGATTTGTGGGTGGAGTCCGCAGGGGACGATGGAACCAACACGATTGGTAACAGTCTCACCGTATTTACCGATCGCCGACAATACAAACCTGGTCAGACTGCGCGGGTATTGATTTCAAGTCCCGGTAAAGGATATTCAGCTCTCGTCACCCTTGAGGGCGGACGGATTTACCGCTCTCAGGTTGTTACACTATCTACGCAAAATACGGTGTTGCACATACCCATTCGAGCAGACTACGGACCGAACCTTTTCATTGACGTATGCTATGTAAGTCACAAGGCATTTGCGTCAAGCGAAGCGTCACTGCGGGTTGCCAACCCCAAGAGTAAACTTCATGTCACCGTGCAGCCAGTTTACGCCCCAGGGCAGACCGTTTTTCGCCCGGAGCAACCTGTTCGCTATCGCATTCATATTACGGATTGGCGTGGCGAACCGGTGCGCGCTGATTTCTGCCTGGGGGTAGTAAATGAGGCCATTTACGCGCTACGCGAGGATCATCCAGAGGCCATCTGGAATAAGTTCTATCCGCGGCGCTACAACGCTGTGGATACAGAGTATTCCTTTGCGCCGCTGTATCTGGGAGATGCGGACAAGGCTGAGCCTAAGATTGTTACGCGCAAGAAATTTCCAGATACGGCATTTTGGGCACCGGATATTACGACCGATAAGAATGGCAATGCCGATGTCACGTTCATACTGCCCGATAACCTTACACAATGGCGTGCGACGGCTATTGCACAAACGATGGATACCGAGGTGGGGTGGGGAACGTGTGATATACAGGTCACTAAGCCTCTCGTAATTGAACTGACGACGCCGCGTACCCTGGTACAGAATGACACAGCGCAGATTACCGCAATTCTCAATAACAACACGGGCCTTCCGCAAACAGTGGTTGCAAAGCTCACAGCTCCGAATGTCCAGGTAGAAGGGAACGTACAACAGAGTCTAGTGATGAGTGCGGGCGCCACTTCGCAGGTGACATGGACGATTCACGCCGCGGCCGCTGGTACCGCTCGGTTTACCGCTGCCGCTTGGACCGTGCCAACCACGGGATCACGCCAGTACACGGATGCGATGCAGTCGTCGATACCAGTACGTGCATTTGGCTACCTTCATATTACAACGGTCTCCGGCGACGTAACATCCTCGCTTCCTCAAACGGAGAATGTACGAGTTAATCCTCTCACCGCGCCGGAACAGGTCAGTGCCGTTGTGCATATCATCCCGTCGGCTATCACAGCCATCACTGGTGGACTTGCAAATCTTGCGGATTACCCCTACGGCTGCGTTGAGCAGACCAGCAGCAGGCTGGTAGCCGACGTGGCTGTAAAGCGAGCTATGCGACAAATGGGAGGTAGTGCGGCCAACGCAGTACCAGATGTTAATTCCATGGTATTGGAGGGGATCGCTAGGCTTTATCGGCTTCAACATCCTTCGGGTGGTTGGGGGTGGTGGCATTACGACTCGGTGAACCCCACCATGACCGCAATCGCGCTCATGAGCCTTGAGGAAGCCCGAGCATATGGCGCACCCATCTCGATGAATGTGCTGAACAAGGGAGCACGCGCTGCAGTCACTTTACTTGAGCGCTGTAAACCCGCTGAAAAACCCGCATTGCTCTACGCACTATCGCTCGCGGGACGTACCGCCATCGTGCACCGCGTCATTGCGTCCATGCCAGACAGCGCATTCGACAACTCAGGCGCTGCCTATGCGCTCATGGCGTCGATTGGTGATAGGAAGTCCGCGCAGCGTTTTGCGCACTTGCTGGTGTCGAGAGTGAGCCTGCAAGGGCAGCTTGCCCACTGGGGCGGCGGACCTCAGTCGTTTAGTGACAACGTAGATACCACCGCTTTGGCTCTGCGTGCGTTGGCATCTGTTGACCGGCGAAACGGTCTGGTAGCCCCTGCTACCCGGTGGCTTATGCTGCAAAATAGCGATGGATGGTGGGTTTCTACGCGCGATACCGCAGATGCGGTTCTAGCTCTACTAGCGGTGCTTGGTGAACAGCACCCGGCGTCGTCCTCGGGGGCCCTTCAAATCCTCGTAAACGGGCAGGTCAAAACCACTGTGCCCATCGGTGGAGAGAACCTGAACGAGCAACAGCTGGTGGTTCAACTGCCACCTGGCACCTTCCATGCAGGAAATAACCAGGTCACATTCGTGCGCACTGGGGGTAGCAGTGCAGTATATTACTCTGTAACCACACGCCAGCTTGAACCCTCCACACCGGTCACCGGTACACTGCGTGGCCTGACAATCACTCGACAGTACCTTCGCGTGGTCTCGTCGTCGATGGAAGGACTGAATACCACACCGCTCTCCAGCTCGGTCAAGCTAGGAAGCATAATCCGTGTTCATCTTGTGGTGAAAGCTCCGCGAGAGATGAGTTACGTCGTCATAGAGGACCCATTTCCAGCAGGATTTGAACCGGATGTGCGAGGAGATGCAGACGTGATGGACGATTGGAACTATTGGTACAGCGGTGTCGATGTTCGTGACGACAGGATAGCATTCTTTGCGCGCGGCGTACCCAAGGGTACCTCGGTGATCGACTATACGCTGCACGCCCAGACTTCCGGGGCGTTTAGCGCGCTTCCTGCTTTGGTACAGTCGATGTATGCGCCAACGGAACAGGCGTCAACGCGCATTCATCAAGTGAACATACAGCCATGAGCCTCTACATCTGGCTTCAGCGTATTACCGCTGCGCTTTTGCTAGTGAGCGGTGTCATCCTTGTAACCCACGTTGGACGAGGCCCGACTGTAAGAGAGAAGCTGCTTGCCTCATACGCCACGAATGTGGCTCTCAGGACTCCGGCGCAGCGCAGAAATGCGAGACAGGCGGCTAACGCACTAAATGATTCGGTGATCCCACCTGGGGCTGTGTTTTCATTTAATCGCACCGTCGGTTCGTGGTCCGCCGATCGCGGCTACGTACCCGCACCTGTCAGTTATGATGGTGAGTTGGTGAAAGCTCCAGGAGGGGGAGTGTGCCAAACATCTACCACTTTATACAATGCAGCCCTGTTGGCAGGTATGGAGATCGTGCAGCGCCACCATCATGACTACGCACCGGGATATGCGCCACCGGGTAGGGATGCGGCTGTAGCGCAGTATACTATTGACCTGCAATTCCGCAACCCATATTCCTTTCCAGTGAGGGTGAAGTGTGGAGTTCATGGTAAGCGACTCGTTGCATCATTCTATGGATTACGAAGACCGCCATATCAAATTCGCGTAGAAAGTTCCTTCCTTAGTGTGAGCCGCCCGCTTAGTATTACGAGAGTTATTGTTGGTACTCGTGGTGTTGGGCTGCACGCCTACGTTCGTAATCCCGGGGCTACGGGTTACCGAGTACGTACCTACCGCACGTACTACCTGCAGGGCCGCGTAATGAAGAGGCAATTGCTGAGCGATGACACGTACGGCTGCATGAACCGAATTGTTCAGGTAGTGGAGATGCCCGGTGACCGAAGTCTTTTGAAGTGAAGGGGGCTCGCGTCACCTAGAAACCCGTTGCTAGAAACGAAATATACCTTCTGAAGGCTGCACCATTGACCCTCCGGTAGTTCGCAGCACAAACCGAGGGGAGCCGAAACTCCGCTCGGTTTATGATAGTCTGAAGCGCGGGGGCACGAATTATTTCTTGGGATGTACCCAGTCGTGCATGGCATACGCGACTGCAATTTGCACGGCTCGCTGTTCCTGAGGTGTCTTGGGGCCACCACTTACCGCAGTTACCAGCGGCGTGATCAGTACAGCTCCTGCATATTTCAGGATACTTGTTTTGGCGTCGCTCCGTCCCTGCACGTCCACTCGCTTGTACACAATCCTGCCAGAGGACGCATCAGTAATTCTTACGGTCACGAAAGCGGTTGATATGGTGCGTGGGCCAATATCGACCCAAATAGACCGTGTATGGAACCTGAACATGGGTTGCACAACGTACCTCGCGTGAACTGCTCGGGCAAACTTCACAATGTCCGAAGTGGTAGCGGGGCGATCCGTGGTGGGTTCTCGCAGGTCTAGGTGCTTCCAGGTACCGGCAGCCACAGTTTGAGATATCAGCGTGAACCCGCCTTTTTCTAGCGTCTCTCGCACTGACTGTACCGCAGTGTGCCGCGCGGTGGTCGTACCGGATCGCTGTGAATAGACGATGGGCCATACTACTGCCGTGCCGCGCGAGGTTACCGCTGCAAAAGCAGCTGGCGCCACACAGAGCATCGCCGAAATAGCTATACATGTAGACAATAGGTCTTTTCTAGAGGGAAACATCATTACTCCTTTTCTACCATTTGGTGCCCGCTTGGGACGAACGGCTCACAATTTTAGTTCAACTCATTAAGATCGTGGTACGCGCATAGAATTTTTACAAATCATACAGGCAATCTCACGTCCAAATTAGCAATGTGAGCAACACTCATAGTATTATTTACGAAATAGACCGGCGAATGAGCGTTCGAGCCCAAAGATTGAGCGAGAGCCGGGTATAGGAGCAACGCGAACAATCCACTGAGTGTCTGAGCATTGTTATACGGCGGACAGCTAAAAATCGCAGAATTGCTGTGTTGCTGATGCAACCTTAAGGTGCCAGACTAGGCAAATTGTTGGAGCATACCGGTGCCTGTTTACAATATGAAAAGTTGCTTGTTCTGTTGTGCACCGGCGCCACATGCAAAGACGAATCGCTTTTCGCCGTGGTGTTACGAAGCTGCTGGCAGGTATGAAATAGAATGTGCGGTTTGCTTTCGTGTACAAACAAATGTGGCGAGGAAATATATTCATGGCGCGTAGCGTAGAGATAATTACACGCACTGCGAGGAAGAGATAACCGAGATATGCTTGGACCCGCGGTACGAGGCGATACCGTTCATTTCGCCACTGAACCAATGAACGGGCTATGTTCGGCATCACGACACTTGACACACGAGGCTACCCGTGCTAAAATTGAGGGCCGTATCTGGAGTGATGTCCGAGTTGGTCTAAGGAGCACGACTGGAAATCGTGTAATGGTCACAAGCCATTCGAGGGTTCGAATCCCTCTCACTCCGTTTCTTCCGGTAATGACGCCGCTTCCCCTTTGGCTGGAGAGTTCCGCAGGCAATGCCTATTGCTTCCCGTTTTAAATCAATAATTAGAGCAATCTTGCTATTATGCGCGCTACCAGGGATCTATGAGGCGGGTGCGAGCATTGCTTTCGTGCTGCGGGAACGTAAGGCAAATGCGGATTATGCTGCTCTTCGGCTACCCGTAGAATCGGCTCCATATCGCGGCGAACGACTGTTGGTTGTGGCTCCGCATTGCGATGATGAAACGCTTGGCTGCGGCGGCCTCATGCAACAAACTCTTAAAGATGGCGGAGACGTAGAAGTCGTTTTCCTTACCAACGGCGATGCTTTTCGCACTGCAGTAGAGTGTATGACTCACCGCGTAAACGTTACACCGGCCGATTATATAAAGTTCGCAGATTTAAGACAGCGCGAATCTACTCGTGTGCTGGAATACCTGGGGGTAAAGCCCTCTCGTATTCTCTTCCTGGGCTACCCAGATCAGGGTTCCATGAACATCTGGCATTCGCACTGGTTGAGTTCATCGCCATTTATGTCGCCTTATACTCGGTGCAGCGCTTCGCCCTATGCAGTCTGTTTTCACTCCGGCGCCCCATACTCCGGTGAGAGTATTGTAACCGACCTTCAAAAGGTTATTGAACAGTATCGTCCCACGCTTATCACAGTAACCCATCCCTCCGATGACCATGTGGATCACGTGGGCGCGGAAGCCTTTACTCACACGGCATTAGACCTTCTGCGATTGTCGCCAGATGACGCCTCTTGGGCTCGTCGAATAAAACTGCAGTATTATCTCGTTCACCATGGTGATTGGCCAATTCCACAGGGCATATATACGAAGTTGCCATTAACACCTCCCAGGCCGCTCGCATACCTGGACACACACTGGAACGAGTTGCAGCTTACGCATGGCCAGGTGCTTAAAAAGCTCCATGCAATAAACATGTACCACAGCCAAACAGCGATGATGGGGCGATTTCTGGACTCGTTTGCGCGGAGCACGGAGATATTTGGGACGCTGGATACCCAGGTTGTCACCAACGTGACCGGATCACTGAAACCCAATGCGCCTGCCTGGAATATGTTGTCGCCGGTACTCCTCAATCCGCAGCGTGACGGCATAATGCGCGCGCTAAACGGAGCTGCAAATATCTCGTCTGTATACATGGCAAGAAATTCCACTTCGCTGGTAATAATGGTCAAATACCGCGATAGTATCTCTGCCCACTACCGTTACTTCGTCACAGTTCGGCCGTTTGGGCTGCATGGCGAGAGCAGTATGTCCGCGATCAACCTGTTATACACGCCTGGTACCACGCATGATGCCAGCGGAGTTGTATTTCAACGTAGTGGGCAGAGCCTTGTAATTCGAATACCCTGGAGTCTCATTGTACGGCACGCAACGGGGGTTCAACCAGCTTTAGCCGGCGTAAGTGCCAGTACGACTATAGGAAATGTGCTCGTGGACAAAACCGGAATCCGAATTGTCCATTTCGCCACCACACCTGTAGCTGATGGTGATGTGCATTTAACCGCATATAATTCCACGGGAAG
This sequence comes from Chthonomonadaceae bacterium, assembly GCA_027450145.1. GTDB lineage: Bacteria > Armatimonadota > Chthonomonadetes > Chthonomonadales > Chthonomonadaceae > JAJZFK01. The sequence continues at coordinate 61,045 of DAIDKH010000003.1, forward strand.
GCGGTATTAAGGACCTCGTGCGTATAGGCATCATGGGCGGAACTTTTGATCCTGTTCATTATGGCCATCTCTTTGTGGCTGAAGAAGCCAGGGTGTTGTTTGGCCTGGAAAAGGTGTTATTTATACCGAATGGGCGACCGCCTCACCGCCCTGAAGGTGCATGTGCCAGTGCAGCAAGACGGTATGCCATGACGCTTATTGCAACACACAGCAACAATGCGTTTACTTGCTCACCGGTTGAAATTCATAGATCTGGCCCGTCATATGCTGTAGATACGCTGGTCGCTCTTAATCGAGATTATCCAGATGCCGAATTCTACTACATAACGGGAATTGATGCCGTAGCCGAACTAGCAACTTGGCACCGCTACGAGGATGTAGTGAAACTGACGCGGTTTATCGCAGCCACTCGACCTGGCTTCCCGATCGCCAGCCTTAAGAGCAGGCTTCCGTTGGCGTGTCTAGAGCGCATTTTACCACTGCAAACAAGCTCGCCAAACATTTCGTCAACCACTATCCGTGATAGAATTAAGAAAAATTTGCCAATACGCTATCTCACACCGGACGGTGTTGTAAACTATATCTATGAACACCGACTCTATGTCGACTCGGAACTGATAGCCGTGGGAGAAACCGCTTGACCTGTGAAGACAACATAAGAGAAGACGTTGCTGATTTGTCAGAATCTGGTAGCGCGTCGACAGATCCAAAAAGAACTAAGCATGAAAACGTGAATTTGCATGACCCCGACAATGACCAACTCGACAATCAGCTTGAGGACGAGGATTTCGATCTTGATGACGAGGAATTGCCGGAGGTAAGTGAGGATACAGACTCCGAGGAGCGGGCGGCCTGGCTTGCCCTGGCTGCGGATGCTGTGCGTGCCGAGGATATTAAGGTACTCGACCTTCGCGGTTTGACAATCATTGCCGACTTTTTTGTGATTTGTACCGGCAAGTCGTCTATACAATTGAGAGCGATTGCCGATCGCGCAGAGGAGATTATGGAGCAAAGGGGCTACAAGAAGCTCCGAGTGGAGGGGTATCAGGAAGCCGTTTGGATATTGCTAGACTATGGTGACGTGGTTATGCACATTATGGCGGCTGAACAGCGGGAATTCTACCATCTTGAGGACTTTTGGAAGAACGCCCCGTTGTTGCCGGTAGACCTCGACAACAATCCATTTATTCCCGTGCGCTCGAGGCCCGCGATTTAGAGGAGCGACAATGGACGCAACCCCGGAAGAAACGGCGCCTTCGCAATCTGAGGATATCCTGAAGGCGGATCCCGCAAAGAGACGGCAGGCAGAATTGGATTTGGCCATGATGGGTATGTCACCCGTTGAGATTGCTCGCCTGCTAGATGCCAATACCAGCACCTTTGACGGTACGGCGCCTCCCGTTGCGCCGCTGGACGGAAAGGGTCAGCCAGTCTCTCCTGAAGTTACCATAGATATGTTGCGCATGCAGGCGGTTGCTCGCGAGCAGGAACGAACGCAGGAGTTAATTAAACGGTCTCAACAGATTGATTTGAAGCTGCCACCCGCAAGGGAGGCCACTCCGATGGAGAAGGGGCGCGCGGAGAAGTTGCTAAGCGAGGCAGCTTTGCTGCGCAGACGAGAGAGACCTAAAGAGGCCGAGGCAAAATGTAGGGAGGCACTGGATGCTGACCCGTGTGATGCTGCTGCGTTGGAGCTTCTAGGAGACCTTTATCAGGACATTGCCCACATTGAGGAGGCGCTCGCAGCGTACAGTAGGGCCAACGAACTACAGCCAACACGAACGACTGCGGAGCGCAAGTACGCTAACCTGCTCACCAATCAGGAGCAATGGAGTGCCCTGGAGTCGGAAGTCATAGTAAAAAGCCCTGGACTAGCACTGGTTTTGAGCCTTGTATTGCCGGGATTGGGGCAGTTTTACAACTCCGAAATTGGCAAGGGAATCCTTTTTATCGTATTGGACTTGCTCGACTTTTTTATGCTTGCTTTCTCCCCGTGGGGATTTGCTGCTGCAAAGCAGCACGGCGGACCGAGCGCCGGGCTTGTATTTTCGTCAATTTTCCTGGTCATTATCTACCTAGTCTCATCCATCGATGCTATGAATGCGGCGCGCATGGGAGGCGGCCAAGGAGGCTGGAAGTAACGCGGCTTCTGCCGCAGGCTAAAGACCGTTCACTTTTTTGTTCAATTGCACCTAAGGAGTTCTTTATGAAGATTCACGAGTACCAGGCGAAGGAAGTCCTGGCGAGAAGCGGTGTGCCTGTTCCCAAAAATGCAGGTGTGGCGGATACGGCCGAACAGGCAGCACAAGCCGTAGAAAAGCTTGGTGGCCGGGGAGTTATTAAGGCACAGGTTCACACCGGCGGGCGCGGCAAAGCCGGCGGCATAAAAGTAGCCGAGAGTCCGGAAGCTGCGCTTGAAATTGCCAAGAGCATGCTGGGAATGATTCTGAAAACTCATCAGGCGCCTCAGGGTATACGTGTTGACAAGGTCCTCATTGAAGAACCCATCACAATCACCTCCGAGATATATGCGGCGGTGTTGCCAGATCGCGTCTCTCGTAAGAATGTCATTATCCTGAGTGCCCGTGGTGGCATGGATATAGAGGCTGTTGCCGAGGAAGATCCCGATGCCATAGCCCGTCTTTCCGTGGACCCGCTGGAAGGCGTGTGCGACTACCAACTGCGTGATCTCTGTTTCCGTGCCAAGATTGAAACCGCCTTTGTAAACAAGGTGAGTGGATTCCTTCGCAGTCTCTATAATGCGTTCGTCGCTTGCGATGCGTCGTTGCTCGAAATCAACCCGCTTGCTGTAACCGACACTGGTCGCGTACTGGCAGCGGATGCCAAAGTGGACATTGATGAGAGCGCACTATTCCGGCATCCCGAACTGGCAGGATATGCGGAAGAGAGCGAGGATGATCCCATAGAGGCCGAGGCTCACAAGAAGGACATCGCCTATGTTCGGCTGGGCGGCGACGTTGGTATCATTTGTAATGGCGCGGGCCTTACAATGGCTACTATGGATGCAGTTCAGCGGGCAGGTGGTCACCCTGCAGATTTTCTAGATGTCGGCGGCGGCGCCCAGGCGGAACGCGTCAAAGAGTGCCTTGGAATTGTACTTTCGGATCCGAACGTAAAGGGCGTACTCATTAATATTTTCGGCGGCATTACTCGGTGCGATGAGGTGGCCAAGGGGGTAATCACTGCTACTCAGTCCATGGACATTAAGGTACCAATTGTTGTGCGCCTTGCAGGTACAAGGGCCGCGGAAGGCAGCGCCATTCTAGCCGGCAGTTCGCTTGTTCCTGCAGAGACCATGCAAGACGCAGCAGCTCAAATCGTGAGGCTCGTGAATGCCGCCTGAAACTGCCGCGTGTGAACGGCCACAGCATGCTCAGACGCCGCGTGCGCTCCTGGCGGCCTGCGAAATAGCCAGCCGCTGGGAGGAACGACAGGACAGCATATCTGCGGATAGGATCGTCAATACTGAAATTCGCTCACGCAGGTATCTTGGTTCCCGCGAACGGCGTGAGGTTGCAGAACTGGTCTTTGGTTACATTCGCGCAAAACGAAGGCTGGAAGCGGTTCTAGCCTCGCTGGGCCTACCCACACTTGCAGAGAATGGGGTGCGCCTACTTGCCCGAGAGCAGGGCTATCCCGATGCGTTGGACATAACCGATGAACAGATGCGTTCTGCGGTGAGCGCACTGCCCAACGAGAGCAACGCAGTAGAGTATATCGCCAAGGTGCTTTCATTTCCCGATGATTGGGCCCATTCGCTGGTAGGTATTTTAGGTGACACGGATGCGATTTCTGCTGCTCAGGCGTTGAACAGCCGCGCACCTACGACATTACGCGTAAACACCCTCGCAACCACACCAGATTACGTACTTAAGCTTATAGAAGGTGCGCAAGCTTCTCGATGGTCACCGCTCGGAGTTCAACTCACGTCGCAGGGGAACATATTCGATTTGCCGCACTTTCGGGATGGCTGGTTTGAGGCGCAGGAAGAGGCCAGTCAGCTCACTGTTCTTCTTGCAGATCCACACCCAGGCGACATCGTTGTAGAAATTGGCGCTGGTGCAGGAGGCAAGTCGCTGGCACTTGCTGCACACATGCTTAACACCGGCGCAATCTATGCAATAGACAGTTCGCCTGCGCGTCTGGAAGAATTGAAACGACGCGCAGCCAAGGCAGGGGTTACCTGTGTTAAACCCCTGGCGGTATCCTCTGATTCATTCGGCACCTGGACACCAACGAGATCCGTACAGCATACTTTGAGCGGGCTGATGAGTCGCGCAGACGTCGTCCTGTTGGATGCGCCTTGCACGGGGAGCGGCGCTTGTAGGCGCCGGCCAGATGCGCGCTGGAGAAGCCTTACGCCGGCGGGATTCACCACTTTGCAATCCAAGCTGCTGTTACAGGGAGCGATGTTCACTGCTCCTGGCGGCCATTTGGTATATAGCACCTGTTCATTCGACCGTGAGCAAAACGAAGAGATCATAGAGGCGTTTCTTGAAACGGATTTCGGTAAGCTCTTCAGTGTTGAGCCCGCTATTCCGCGTATACAGGCTGCAGCGGCCTGGGCGGCAACCTGCAGGCCCGGATTGAAAGCACGACGCGAGCAGGAACTAACGGCACCCGAGCAGATTGAATTCGAAACACTTAGCGCAGAGCAACACATGCGCACCTGGCCCCACGTTCACGGCATGGACGCACACTTTGCCGCGTGTCTCCGAAGGGAGAGGTGACCTGTATGACTTCACCAGGTGCGGTACAACCTGCCGAGCCGCTATGGGCGGCGTTTCAAAGGCGCGGTAACGACCACCTGGTTCACCTTGCGCAAAACAGTGATTGTAACAGGCTCGAGGAACTGGCCCGCTTACAACAGGCGTGTGCGTGCTACCGTGAAGCCTTACGTATTTTACGGGAGGGTGATCTGCCTCCCACAGCCGAAGTACTCAACCGCCATGTAGGCGCTTGCAGACGACTCGTTGTCCTCTTGGATGAACTGGGAGAACATGCCGCAGCAATTGCAGCTTTACAGGAGGCAGCTGACATTTATGGTCTGTTGGATACCCCAGAGGGCAATTTAGAGCGGGAGGCGTGTGCCCGAGAGATCGTTAGACGTACTGCATTATTACGACAGACACCATCTGAGCGGCTTTACCTGCTGGTAACACATTTCGAGAGGCGGCTGCTACGGTTGGAGGTGGAGAATGCCGAGGGAAGTGAGCAGGCGGAAATTTGCTTGAAGCTTGCTTCGGTTTTCTTGAGAAGCGCACATCCTACTGAGGCTGCAATCTATCTTCGGCGAGCTATCGACCACCTTGGGCAGAATGTCGCACCTACCGATTTCCACCTGGCGGCTGCAGCCCATTATCGCCTCGGCACCATCATGGCAGAAGCTATGGGACAGCCAGCTCAAGGGTTAGAGCACCTGAAAGCCGCCATTACCTATTATACTAAAATGGGTCGGCTCTCGAAGGAGGCGGAGACCGACTGCAAGGCGGCTGCCCGCTTACTTACTGTCTTGAGCCGGCAAAATCCACGGGCGTAAAAGTGAGACCCATTCCTTGAAGCATCGTAACGTTGACGAGATATATCGCCTGCCCCTTATAGCGGTAGAGACCGTCATATTCCCTGGCCTGCCATTTAATGCCTTCCTTTCTGGCAGCGTGGCAATATCTGCCGCGTTCCACTCTATGAAACAAGAGGAGGCCGTTGGATTTGTTCTCGCTCGCCGACCAGGAATGGAAGCTCTGGAGTTCAACGTACACCAGGTAGGAACTTGTGCGATCGTCAAAAGCGTGGATCAATCCCCGGATGGTGCTGCATCAGCCTTTGCAATAGGCATAGAGCGCTTTATTATCCGATCACTTTCCCACACGCTGGCTGGACCGGTCATTGCGATGGTAACCCCATTGCGGGAATTTGAAAACGAGAGTGATGCGCTCACTCACTCAGCTAATAGGCTACATGCCCTGGTACTGGTTTATTTAGACCTGGTTGCCGCGCGGTTAGGCGAAACCGTACCGCCAATCTACTTTCCAGGGGATCCATTCGAACTTTCCATGTGTATTGCGTCGGTGGTGGTGCCTGAGCCGGAGATGAAACAGAATTTGCTTCAGCTTGTGGACACGCACCTGAGGCTGGAAGCCGAGCTTGTGTGGCTTAAGGCGGAAATACGGCGCCTGCGTCAGGAGGCGGATCAGTTTCGAACTTTTACCCTTGACGACCAACAGGTTCGGGACTCCCTGCGACATATGCGCAACTAGCCTGACGAACGTCACAACTTGTGTGTATACCGCCAAACACTCAAGGAAGTCGCACGGTATGAGATTTGAACCTTAACGCATTATTGGCTGCTATAGTAGTAGTGGATCTCCTCCTACAAACTACTTGGAAATCGTTGTTCACCGTTGCTGTGTTGTGAATAACATGATGTGCGCCCACCTTGTTAGTCGCAACGCTTCGATTATTATTAATTTGCATTAGAAGCGAAGTTCATACGCGAGTATGATGCGCGCACATTTTGAGCAACGCTACATGCAAGAATGCTTGCCCATTCGTTAATCGGTGCGTAGTCCATCGTAACCTTGATTAAGCGCGTCATTGTGTAGCTTTTCAATTCTAGAGACTTGGTTTCTTGGTTGAGGCTAAGGATCCGCTGAACTATTTGGTTCGGGTTGCAGCCGGCAAACTAAGGGATGCAGCTGCTGTACCCAGTTGTTTAAGTGCGGTAGCTAAGCCTTGCTTTGCAGGAAGTAATCCCGGCCGAAGCTGCATGGCCTTTTTGAACTCAACTACGGCACGTGCCGTTTGGCCAGTTTGGAGGTACATTTGCGCAACTGCGAGATGAGCTTCGGGATCACCTGGACGGTTTCGCACGTCGAGTGTTAGCCTTGCTGCCAGTTCATTTACCTTCTGCTGCTGTGCAGCATCCGCAAGGAGTGGTTTTGCCTCTGCGATCTTTCCTTGCGACACGAGTATTTGCCCGAGCATTAGCGTAATCTGGTTGTACGATGGATCTTTTGAGTAGACCGCCCTAAAATCACGTTCAGCTGCCGGCAACTGGTTAAGCGCACGTTCCGCCTGTCCGCGAAGTGCCAGTGCCTCCAGGTTAGCTGGCTGATGTTGGAGTGCGGCATTTAGGTTGGTTAGTGCCTGGGATGGGTTGCCTTGAGCCGTTGCAATTTTCGCCGCCTCGATATACAGCACTGCGGGGTCGTTAAAAGTTGCAAGATTCGCGTTGATGAGCGCCTCTGCCTGAGCGAACTGGTTACCTTTACGGTACGCGTCCACCAGGAGTGGTATGATGGCCGTATCCTGTGGTGTTAACTTGTACGCTTGGATAAACTCCTGTTCGGCTTTTGCGAAACGAGTGGCCTGAACATCAACCATGGCAGTTGCTACAAGCAGTGGAGTAGAATTTGGCGTTCGCTTGAGAGCTGCGTCTAACAGGTCTGCTGCCTCCTGATTCCAACCTAGTGCAACATACCTAACGGATAGGCGCGTAAGAGCATGCACGTTGTTTGGGTCTAGTGTAATCGCCTTACGGTATACGTCAATGGCTAGGTCTTCACGCTTTTCCAGGGTTAGGCAGTCACCCAGATTGGCAAGCATCTCCGCGTTGCTAGGATCTCTTGCCACAGCCTTGCGCCAGTATCGCTCCGCCAACAGGTAGTTGCCATTATCCTGTAATTGAGCGGCGTACGCAGCCTGTGAAGCAGCGTCCAAGGGGTTCTGCTGGGCCGTGGTTTTAGCTTGCTGTAACACCTGTGATGCTTGATTGGCTGCCTGTTGGGCAGCGCGTTTTGCCGCAATTTCCGCATTGATCTGTTTAACCTGCACCGCTAATCTGCGGCGAATGGGCAGGGTAATGACGTATGCTGCCAGTAACACCAGTAAAACCGAAACAAGTATGATTTGCTGTTTACTCACGCTTTTCATAGGACTGAATTGTACCACTCAATGTATCTTTATAAACCGCTGTGAGTCCGATGTTCGCTGAGTTGTGGCATCGATCGACCCGGTTCGACAGCTAGGCACTCGTCGCGACCGCCCCATTGCCTTCCGTGATCGTCCAGATCTTGTTTGGCGCGAGGCCCTTGTGTGTTTCCCGCAGACCAGAAGGCCATCGAAGTTCGACATCGAGACCTTGGTTTACCGCTCCTAGTCCAAAATGAAGGCGCAGGTCTGAGGCAGATAGGTAGCTTGATCCGCTCCTGCACGTATCGACCTGTGTAGTGCCGTCGGGCATATGAACAGTCACCTTTGTTCCTATACCGCTGCGATTGCTTTTGTTCCCGACCAGGTGTATGCCGAGCCAATTACCCTGGGGCCCGCTCGATTGCCAGAGATATGCCGGCCCGCCGTTAGTGGTAACCAGAATACAGATTTTGCCATCATTAAATAGGTTGGATTTCGCAGCGCCTCTTCCTACAATGGGCGTAGCGAGCGGCCCGGCCGGGTTCAGTGCCTGGAAGCGCCCATTACCGTTGCCCTGATAAAGGAGGGGCAGCTCCCGATAGTGCTGGTACGGATAGAACTGATGGATGTTATCCTGTACGTGACCGTTTATTACCAGAACATCAGAAACACCACGATTTGCGAAATCGGCAAAGAGTGCGCCGAAACCGACATTGTTGTGGCTGGGAGGACCCACCCCGTTGTTGCCGGCCTCATCTTGAAAGATACCTGTGGAAACCTCTCTGTATAGGCAAGTTTCCGCGGTTGTATAATTCCCCAAAACAATGGCAGCAGAATTCGCTATCATTGCTACATCAATGCCCATTCCGGAGTGCGGGTTACCGGCAGCATCAGTTGCGAAACCGCTCTGCAAACCCAATTCCTCAAACGTTCCATTTCCCTTGTTATGCAACAGCAGGCTGGGCACGGTGTCGCACGCCACAAATAGGTCCTGGTACCCATCATCGTCGTAGTCATAAACCAGAACGCCGAGCCCTTTAGCCATCGCTGCAGAGATGCCCGATTTAACAGTAACATCTGTAAAGGTACCGTTTCCATTGTTGTGGTACAGCCGGCAGTTTGTGGGAGGGAACGCATTAGGTATGCAGTAGGTGTACACATTCGTTGCAATTTTACACGGCATATCATCTTTAAGCGTTCGATACCTTACGTAGTTGCAGATGAAGAGGTCTAGGTGACCGTCATTGTCATAGTCTACCCAGCAGCAGCTAGTTCCCCAAAGTCCGTTGTCGTCTGTGATACCAGACGCGGCTGTAACATCAGCAAACCGTTTCCCTCCCTCGTTCTTAAAGAGGTGACCAGGCCCTAATGCACATGTTACATAAAAATCTGGGTAGCCATCATTGTCGAAATCACCAACAGCGACGCCGTAAGCAAAAAATTTTGTATCTGCGAGCCCCACAGCGGCTGTAACATCAGTGAACGTACCGTTGCGATTGTTGTGGAAGAGCCGCAAGGAAGGACCATTGACGCTAGAGTAGGAACCCGGTAAGGTATGTCCGCTTAGCAGCAGGATATCCTGCCAACCGTCACCGTCATAGTCGATGAAGGCACAGCCAGAACCCATTGTCTCGATGAAATAGCGATGAGGAGAGCGGCCATTGACGGCAGTGAAGTGAATGCCTGCACCGTCCGTTATATCGGTAAGTTCAATGTGAGCGCTTGGCAGGGTTGAATTAGGCAGCGATTTGGACGGACTATGCCCGGCACATCCAAATTCCGTTCCTGCCAACGTCAAAGCAGAAAGATGTAGAAACGTCCGGCGGTTGATGGTATTAGGCATGTTATTTTCGAACAGAATGAAAAATGTAATGCAGCTCGGTAAACGTGTTGGTTAATCGAGCTGCAGTGAATTCCGTTGCCGAGTTTGCGGCATAAACTATTTAGCGGCCCCTGGTGCGGCACCGCCGGGTCCCATCATACCGCCAGGCTGTTTGCCCAGATTTTTATAGTGGTCAATGGTTGCCTGCGTTTGATTTGACGGGCCAGGTTTCGCATTAAAGGCTTTAAGGCCAAAATAGCCTAGAATAACGAGAAGTACAACTGCCACGGCAGCGATAACGGGCATTGGTATAGATTGTTTCAAGGTACATTTCCTCCGTGAAAGGGAACAGGTTATAAGAATTCGGCACACTCTACCATTATCGGTGGAGTGTGCCGAATTAATTTGGCTAACTAGTTGGCCTGCGTACCCCAGAGAAGATCAACAGTGATCTGAGTGTCGCGAGACCACTTCGAGTGACCATCTGCGTAGTCGATATTCTCACCACCAGAATGGCGAGCCTGAGTGTTGAACTGTGCTAGCTGAGCTGCGGTGTATGGGCCAAAGTTACCGATGTCGTCCTGGTTGCCTCCGCACATCGTTTGATCGCCGTTGTAGAAGCAGTTTGCCCATGCAACGCGTGCGATAATTACTTTGTGCTTTGGATCATTAGGATTGGTAGGATCGGGTTCAAATTGCGACTGGCCAAAATATCCTGACTCAGCAGTGGGTGTGCCATCCGCAAGGATGAACGTTTGGGCAGGTACGGTTAGAGCGGCGTCCGTAACAGGGGCAAATCCACTCCAGTCACCTTCCAGTACTGTCTGGTTGCCAATAATACCCAGTGGTGCATTGGCAAGAGCTTGCGGTACGCCGTCGTTAACGATGTTGCCGCTTAGCCAGCCGAAGAAATTGGTTTGGGCCAATGTAGACTGATCGTTGTTGTCGGGGCAGTTGTATACACCGGCACTCTTAACGTAGGGGTAGATTGCGTTTGACCAGAAGGAGGTTACGTTGTTTTTACCTGGTCCGGAACCGTACTGCCAGCTGTTACCCCAGTTCCAATAGGGGAACGTCTCGTCATAATCCTGCACATACATCTGCATGGAGAGACCCAACTGGTTCATGTTAGAAAGGCAAGAGATAGCACGTGCCTTCTCTCGTGCCTGAGCGAATACAGGGAAAAGAATTGCTGCCAAAATGGCAATAATAGCTATGACGACCAGTAGCTCGATAAGTGTAAAGGCATTACGCCGCTGCATATTTGTACCCCCGGTTTAAGTTAGACTCGAGTTCAACCATTATGTTGTGCTGCCTACTAGAAGTTCTACTGGCAGCACTGTTTCTTCGGGCACGCTTTCACCAGCAAGCTGTGCGGTGAGCAGTGCCACTGCTGTTCGCGCGACCTGTGCCCAGGGCGCTTTTACCGACGTTAACTGCATTACGCTGTCGATTTGTGTGCCGAGACCATCAAAACCGATGATGGCAAGATCCGTTGGCACTCTGATACCAAGATTTACGCACTTTGTGAGCAGTTCGTAAGCAACGGCATCATTCCAGCAGACTGCAGCAGTGTGTGAATTAGAAGCAACTGGCCGAATTAGCGATAGAAGTAAATCTGCGTCCATCTCTGCCAGATCGGTATACCCACACTCGGTAACCGTAATTGATGCATCCTGCGCGGCTTTAAAAAACGCATTCCGCCGCCGCTCAACAGAAACCAGAGCAGGCAGGTTGCCCCTAGTAAAGTACAGTACGTGTTGGTGGCCCTTAAGCAGAAGGTATTCCACCGTTAACTGTGCACCCTGCACGTCATTCACACAAACCGAGGGAAGACCCTCAATTGGATCAATGATAGCAATAACGGGCAGATGAGATTGTGCGAGTTTCTGCACCAAAGGATCGTGGGCATCGGCATTCAGGATTAAGCCATCCGTCTTGCCACTGACGCAAGCCAGGTGGATATCCTCCACCGATTGACCACGGAATACACCGTGAAGCAGAAGGTCCTTGTGATATACATCACAAGCTTCCTGCACGCCGCCTATAATTTCCGAAAGAAATGGCAGCCTCGCATTTAGGTAACCATAGCCACAATAGAGTGCTATAATATCCGTTCGCTGACGCCTTAAGGACCTGGCCACTTCGTTGGGAGTGTATCCCAAATCATTGGCCGCCTCAAGAATGCGCGCCTTGGTCGCCTCAGAAAGTCTCACGCTGCCGGAATATCCGGCTAGTGCCGCGCTTACAGCCATCTTGCTCACACCTGCCCGCTCGGCAACATCTCTTAATGTAGTAGCGCGCTTTCGCTCCATTAGTTCCTTTAGTGTCGGCGAATTTATCGGTAAAGCAACTCTATTATACATAAGTATCGCTGATGTGTCAACAGAATCTCACAAGGGTGTCAACAGATTTTTACAATAATTGCACATTGATGGGGCGTAGTATGGCAATGTTTCACTGCAGCGGCCGATAAAAATGATTAAAGTTTTCAATAGCGAATTTGTTAATAAATGTTATTAATGTAGCAATAACGTTAAACTTGTGGAGTTTAATGCTATCCGTTGTTAAAGAATGCAATCACATGAGTACAAAACTAAAATATGATTAGCTTAAAATTCTTGCCGGACTCATGACTTAGGGCAACCTCGCAAGTCAAAAACCGGTATCATTCGGGGTAGGAGACATTCAAATTCACTTTGGCAGCTGACCGGAAAAATACGTGCGCCTCATCCTAAATAGGCTCTAACAGGCAGGTGGGGGTCACTTGCTCACGCAGTGTGTCCCTCACATAGCTCGACTGGTAACACCGTCTCTGATGGCACCGGCTCGCCGTTTATACGGGAACACAAAAGGTTGACGGCTATTCTAGCAACCTGTGCCCAGGGAGCACGAACACTCGTTAACCTCATGACACCGTCCAGCTGTGTACCAAGCCCGTCGAACCCGATGAGGCCAACATCATCAGGCACCTTTACACCTATCGGTATGAGCCTGGCTAGCAGGTCATAGGCGACCGCATCATTCCAGCACACTGCAGCTGTGCGATAGGCCACACCGATGGGCTTTATGAGGCTAAGAAGCGCCTCATTGGAGAGGTCGTTTAGATCCTTAAGACCGCATATTTCTACATCGAGGTTGTACTCAGTGGCACATTGCACAAATGCGGCGAGCCGACGCTCTACCGAAACTAGTGGAGGCTTCCAGCCTCGTGCAAAGTAGACAATCCTCCTATAACCAGCGCTCGCAAGATAAGAAGTAGTGAGCCGTGCACCCAGCATCTCGTCCACTGAAACTGAAGGCAGGCCGTCAATCGGATCGATAATTGCAACGACCGGTAGGTGGGATGCTGCAAGCTTTTGTACGAGTGGATCCATGGGGGCGGCGTTAAGTATCAGCCCATCGGTCTTGCCACTTACGCACGCAAGATGTATGTCGTCTACCGATTGACCGCGAAATACACCGTGCAGCAACAGATCCTTGTGGCATTCGTCACAACCCTCTTGCACACCACCAATGATTTCACTCAGGAAGGGTAGGCTGGCATTAAGGTACCCATAACCGCAGTAGAGTGCGATGATATCGGTCCGCTGACGCCTTAGTGAGCGGGCAACCTCGTTGGGCGTGTACCCGAGCTGGCGGGCTGCTTCAAGGATACGAACCCGCGTGGTTTCAGATATCCTGACGTTCCCAGAATAGCCGGATAGTGCAGCCGAGGCCGCCATCTTGCTTACACCTGCTCGTTCGGCAACATCCCGAAGGGTACTGGGTCGTTTTCTTTCCATATGTTCTCTAATCCAACATGCGATAAGACCATGTTTTCGCTTTAAGCGGCGGTGGGTACGAGTACGGGTAGTAACGGGACTACGGGTCTCAAATGGATTACCAATTAATCAGATTACTTATATCTTGGATTCATTATAACCAATATTGCATGGTAATTCACACCCAAATTCCAATTTAGGCAGCCTGATAGAAACGAGGGCATGCCCGAAAGGTAGTTTGAGAGGATCAGCACGTATGGCATCTTGCAGACGCGAGAAGAAGGGTGAAAGGGAGTCGCGAGGAGTGGAAGGTAGGGTTTACAAGTGGAGGTATGAACAGTTTCCGCTGCTAACCTTATACATCGTGTACATTAGGTGTGCAGTGGAGGCATTGCATAATCTATTACCGGCGTGTGCTTGAACCTGCCGTACTCCGTCTCAACGGGAGCGAGTTTTAGGGTGCGGGCGTTGTGCGATAGCCCATTTTGGGCAACTTGCTTGCAAATGTGGCTGAAGAATAGGCTGCGCTGGCTTGTGGCTTGCTGGCATTCCACCGAGACGCAAATTAGGTACTTCAAAGGAGCCAATGTTGCACTACCTACTCTGTTCTACCGGCCTGATTTAGACCGATATTAGTTCACGCTAGGTTCCCAGTAAATGAGAATCGCTTCTAAGAACCATACACTCCTAATAAGAATTGCCTCGCAAAGCAATCGCCACCTATCATGTGCGAACGGATTCGTAAAAGCAGGACTTAACTAGGTATAACTGATGGTACATATCCGTGATTATAAATCCCAATGAAGGAAGCTCTTTACTAGATTGAGATTTGAACGACTTTCGCCACTTGTGTACTCTGTTGCCCTTTGCGCGGTCACTGCCGTTAGCGCGCAGGCGCAGACCGCTGGACGTTTGGCACACCGTATGAGCCTTCTTTTAGGTGCTCAAGCGCGCATGCTGTGGATTGACGGTACCGCAAATCTAACCCGGTCGGAGACGATAAATGGCAAGACTGTGCTTGTCCCGTATACTACGACTACGGCTGGTGTAGATAATATCGTACAACACTGCCTTAGCGCTGGAATTAACACGATAATCCTTGATGTAAAGCCGATCTCGGGCCAGGTTCTCTATCACAGCGCATTTGCACCACGGCTTGACTATTGGGAAGGCCATACGGTACCAGATTTCGACGTGTTAGGTGCGTTTATCAAAGCGGCTCATAAAGTTGGTATTCAGGTGGATGCCGACGTTAACCTGTTGAGCGAAGGACATAAGTACTTTCAGGTTGGGCCAGCGTATCAGCACCCATCTTGGCAGTCTATCACCTATAGCATGGAGCGCGGGCTAGTTACTCCATCGGGCAGACGTCTTGCTATACGTGCGGAAGGCGAACCTGGTAATAATGCTCTGCCGGAGCTACTGGCAGCTGGTGATGATGTGCGATCCGATGCCCCGTCTGGCATGGAAGGGCTGGAGACTACTGGCGATGACAAGGTACCGCAGAGCACGAACGTTGGCGAACAGCTAAACGTTGTGGTGAGCAATTCTGGGGAGGTTTCCGGTATCGTTGACAGCGGGCTACTTGATGGCGTTCCACTATCTGCCCCCGAGCATGGATCTCTTCTCACTGTACAGCGTGATATCGATAAGCAGTGGGTTCAGACAAATCTGTATCCGGGGGAACCCGTTCGATATGACATGCGAACTTCGCTGCTGCCCGTTGCGGATGCCCCCGGTGAAAAGGTTGCCTGTTTCGTGGACCCGTTGAACCCGGAGGTCAGGCAGTATGAGCTGAACATGGTTCATGAGATAGCTGCGAACTACGATATCGATGGGCTTGTATTAGACAGGTGTCGCTATGCCGATTTATTGAACGATTTCAGTGATACAGTACGACATGCATTCGAGCAATACATCGGTTCTCCTGTTCAACACTGGCCGCAGGATATTATTCAGTTTCCAACGCGACCCGGTGCGAGCATGATAAGGGGCCCGCTCTTCGACAAATGGCTGGAATTCAGAGCCAAAACCATTCAAGATATGGTAGCTGATGTAGCCACTACACTACACCAGGTGAAGCCGGGGTTGCCTTTAGGCGCATATGTAGGTAGCTGGTACCCTGGTTACTACGTTGTTGGCGTGAACTGGGGCAGCCCGGATACCAAACTGCGCTTCTCGTGGTTCACCCCCAACTATCCATCCACGGGGTATGCAGAAACCACAAGCTGGCTATCTCCCGGATGCTACTACCCCATAATCACGGTGAACGAAGCGCGTCAACTTGGCAAGGACGAGCAGTCTACTGTAGAGTATAACGTACAGATCGCCAACCGGGCCGTCGATAGTGGCACCATGGTTTATCCAGGTATCTATGTGCCATTCTACGAAGGTCATCCCCACCGTTTTGTAGCGGCATTGCAAGAGGCCTCTCGTTCTAGCGAGGGGTGGATGCTCTTCGACCTGTCATACCTAACGGACTATCATTGGTGGCCCTACTTACAACAGGCTTTCACGGATCATCCCGTGGCGCCACACACCATTCCTGGCCTGCTAAGGCAGATAAGGAGTGCGCGTAGTCGAGAGCAAGTGCCGTAGTCGATTGATTTTGAAATGGTGTTTTGTCGCAGTGGCTGTGGCTGGGGGGTGTCGTACACGGTGCGCGAAATATTTGGTCTAAAACGGGCATTGGGCCCGGCGTGGGTGTGTATCTGCGCACGAACGAAGGCTAACACTGAAGGTGGTTAGTCGTAGTGCCGACAACCGGTATATACAAAAGCGAATGTGTCGATGAGGTCTGTGGTCTACCAGAAGCGGGTTACCGACGGGCGCAGACGAATAGATCATGCCAAATTGGTGTAGCGAGATTGCTGATGGCTACGCCGTGGCGCGTGACCGAGGAATGGATAAAGTAACCGTTTCCTAAGTAGATGCCCGTGTGTTTTACCCGGCTACCGTCACGGCTCAATTCGAAATAAAGGCGGTCCCCGCATCGTAGGTCACTTGGCAGTACAGGAATTCCCACGTCTATCTGTTCATCTGCTGTACGTGGCAATTCGTAACCTAGGGCGGAGAAGACTCGTTTGACAAAGCCAGAGCAGTCAATTCCTGCGTGCGTGTTTCCCCCCCATTCATAGGGTACACCTAGAAATCCATATGCGATTTGCATAAGCTTGTATGGCGAGCTGTTGAAAAGAGCAGCGGTTCCGTGCGGAAAAGTGTCCTTCCGTTCGGCAATGGGATCCAACTGCATGAGGGGCGTTTGAGCAAGAACCGCTGATCCGTCCATGTGCTGGACGTTTACATCCTGCAGCCAGCCGATCGTGCCGTCCTCCATGAGGATGCCGTCCCAACTGCCTGACTGTGCTTTGATAGCGATGTAGGTACCGGATGGAGCGGAACATAAGGTCCTGCTGTTCCACCGAGGGTTTCGGTGAATTGCGGCCATTGCCATAATCTCTCCCAGTTTTCCTACAACGATATTACGCGCTTCGTCTCCTCGTGAAGGAAGAGTTCCGTAGGCGCTGCGGTGGTTTCTGGCAATGATCTGCTTTCGCTTAAGAGCTGCCTCGGCAATCGCGTGGGATCGTTGAATTGCAGCCTGTGAGGGCGGTAAGTCTATGGTGATACTGGTATCGGCAGAGGCCGATGCGCTAAGCGAGAATAAGCACAAACAGACCACCGCCGCAGAGTATAGCAATCTGCGACAGGGTCTGTTATAAGTTGGAGACAGGCTATCTTGCATCCCACTCCGTCCAGCGATTTAACGCTTGCTGAACTGAAAGCCTCTTCGAGCTTTCTTGCGACCGTATTTCTTTCGTTCCTTCACACGAGGATCGCGGGTAAGCATTCCTGTACGGCGGAGCCCGGGCCGAAGCTCGGGGTTGACTTCCAGGAGCGCCTTTGCAATGCCGTGGCGCACTGCGCCGGCTTGACCCGACAGCCCACCGCCGTGGCAGTGAGCAACTACGTCGTAGTGGCCCTCAGTTTCGGTGATACGGAACGGTTGATGAATGAGGTGCGCCAAAACACGACGCCCTAAGTACTTTTCGGCTAATCTGTCGTTAATCGTTACCTTGCCAGTACCTGGCTGTAGCCAAACACGTGCAACGGCATCCTTGCGCTTGCCTGTACCGTAGTAGCGAACTGCCTCAGCCACTATTCATCTCCCTTCGCGCTTGGGTTACCAACAAACGGCACAGGCTTTTGTGCCGCGTGAGGATGCTGGTCACCTCGATATACTTTCAGTTTTTTGATTATAGCATCACCCAGTTTGTTGTGCGGTACCATGCCTCGCACAACTCTGCGAATTGCATCTTCAGGACTGCGCTCTAGTTCCCGCATACGTGCAACGGACTTGAGGGCGCCAGGCCATCCGCTGTGGTGGTAAATCTGTTCGCCCGCCTTACCTTTGCCAGTAAGCGCTACCTTATCCGCGTTGATGATGATGACGTAGTCGCCGGTATCAACGTGGGGAGTAAATATAGTCTTGTGCTTGCCGCGAAGAACTTTCGCCGCTTCCACCGCAAGTCTACCGAGTGGCTGCTCTGCCGCGTCCATTACATACCAGACGCGCTCGGCTTCCATATCCTCTGCCCGTGCGGACACGGTTGTTTTCATTTCTGTCTCCTCAATCAATCTGGCGCCATATTTCAGGCGTAATTTCATGTATTAGCTATACTTTACCGGATTACGCCAGCTCTGCGCCGCCGTGTCACCATACCGCACCCTAACAAGGCACAGTCCCTTTGAGGGCGCTGCGGGCCCTGCCAGCCGTCTATCTCTGCTCTCTAAAAGCTCGGCCATAGAGTTGGGGGACCGTTTCCCCAGTCCCACATCCCACAGAGTACCTGTGATAGCCCGCACCATACCGCGTAGAAAGGCATTAGCCTCAATATGCAACAGCACGAGATTTCCCCGTCTGCGTATCTCTAGCTTCCGCACAAGGCGGCAAGTTGGCTCGCCCGGCACCAGTTGCGTGGCAAACGACGAAAAATCCCGCTCGCCTTTGAGTAAATCTGCTGCCTCTCTCATCGCGTCAATGTTCAACGGCTTCGCACACTGCCCGGTGAACCTGCTGTGCAGGGCCGATCGTTGACTACTATTCAATGTTATGTAGCAATATCTTCGCGCAGTCGCTGAGAACCTCGCGTTGAAGTTCTCTTCTGTTTCCTGCACGGAGCGTATACTCACATCGCTAGGCAGCGAACCGTTAAACGCTGCTGCCATCCGGTCCACAGGTATGCGTGACGCACACCGGAAACTCACCACCTGCCCTAGAGCGTGTACACCGGCATCTGTTCGTCCGGCTCCCGTTATCCTTACAGGTTTGTCCAGCAGCTGCTCAATGGCCTGTTCAAGTTCACCTTGAACCGTACGTACACCAGTTTGGGCCTGAAAGCCCGACAGGTTGGTGCCGTCATACTCCACGGTCATGCGATAGGTCGCTTCAGACTGCATCTAGACGGTAAGAACCAGCCTACGGCTACTTACGGCGACGACCGAGACCAAATAGACTCTTACGGCCTTCGGTGGAAGCGGTCACGACCTCTTCCATAGGTGCAACCTCGTTGCCCTCAACGAACTCTAGAAGAACCAGAGGTGCAGCATCACCGCGTCGGAAGCCGACCTTGGTAATTCGGGTGTACCCGCCTGGTCGATCCATATACCGTGGAGCAATCACCTCGAAGAGGCGCGGCACCACATAGTAAGGGTTACGCGCGATTTTTGCACCACCCTTGGGGCCACGATGATCCGGGTCGCGAACAAACTCATCAATGTTGCTATCGACATACCTGCGTACCATTCTTCGGGCATGCAGTTGCATCTCGACGGAAGCATCCTTACCACCCTTGCGCGCTATGGTGACCAACTTTTCCACGATGGGTTGTATCTCTTTGGCCCGGGTTTCCGTTGTAAGAATTCTATCATTAAGCAACAAGTTGCGAGTGAGGCTCTTCAAAAGGGCTCGGCGCTGGTCGCTGGGAAGCCCAAATTTACGATATGCCTTACGATGACGCATCTAATATTTCCTTTCCGTCGTTGTCGCCGTCTGGATCACCTTCGAGGTTCCCCAAATCGACCGTTGCGCCACCGCGCAGGGTAAGTCCCAGTTCAGCCAGCTTTTCGCGTACTTCGGCTAACGATTTTCGACCAAAGTTGCGGATCTGCATGAGGTCGCTTTCCTGGTAGTGAACCAGGTCGGCGATGGTGAGAATACTGGCTTTCTTAAGGCAATTGTAAGTTCGTACACCGAAATCGAGCTCTTCAATTCGGGAATTTCGCACGTTGGGTGCCAAATCCATGCCGGCCGAAGAGTCCTCGGGTAGAGCTAGCAACGTGGATGCCCCATCCACAAAATCTGCGAACCTCTTGAAGTAATCTAACAGAATCTTGGCGGCCGAGGACATCGCCTCGCCTGGAGTGATGGCGCCGTTTGTCCAAATCTCCAGTACAAGCCGCTCGTAGTTCGTGTCGGATTCGACGCGGGTTGCCTCTACGACAAAGTTCACCTTGCGAACCGGTGTAAATGCAGCGCCTATAGGAATAGTGCCAATGCTGATGTTCTTGCGGCCTTCCAGCCTATCAGGAAGAACATAGCCCCGGCCGATTCCAACGGTGAGCTCCATGCAAAGTGATGCATTATCGTCAGATATGGAAGCAATATAAACTTCCGGGTTGACGATCTCCACATCCGACGGGCATTCGATATCAGCGCCGGTGACCTTCCCAGCCCCGCTCTTGTTAACCGTTAGGGTTCTTGGCTCAGTGGTCGGGGCGCTGCCCGGATTATGCAGGATTTTGACTGCAACTTCCTTCAGGTTCAGAAGTAACTCAGTGGTGTCCTCTTTTACCCCGGGAATCGTGGAGAATTCGTGCAGAACTTTGTCTATTTGCACGTACGTTATTGCTGCTCCTGGTATAGATGACAGCAGAACTCTCCTTAGTGAGTTACCAAGAGTTACGCCGTACCCTCGTTCCAGAGGCTCTACCACAAACTTACCGTAGGTGCTGGTAGCTTCGCGCGTCTGGATGTTCGGGTGTTCGTACATATTTCACTCTCCTTGTTTCCAGGCCATGTTAACGCGATGGCCCGGCAAATTACACCTTAGCGCGAGTAGAATTCGATAATAAGCTGTTCGCGGATGTTGGTATCTATCTGGCCTCGTTCCGGTGGCGCTAGCACGCGTCCCTCGAGCGTATTGGAGTTTATCTCCAGCCATTCTGGAAGCGACCGCTTATGTATTCGTTCGCGTGCTTCCTTGATACCGCCATTGCGTGCCATGCTCTCGTGAACACCAATGACATCACCAGCCTGCACAATGTAGGAGGGGATATTGACGCGGACGCCGTTCACCGTAAAATGCCGATGGGTAACTAACTGCCGTGCTTGAGCTCGCGAGGATGCGAGACCCAGGCGATAAACAACGTTATCCAGGCGCAGCTCCAGAAGCCGCAGGAGGTTCTCGCCGGTAACTCCCGGAAGTCTTTGAGCCTCGGTCAGGTAATTTCGAAACTGCTTCTCCAGAACGCGGTATATACGGCGGAGCTTCTGCTTTTCGCGCAGTTCCTGGCCGTACTCTGTAATCTTCTTCTGGAAGTTCGCATTCTGCTGACTAGCGGCGCTGCCCCACCCAGGCGGCTTGTCGCGCCATTTGGTTTTACCATCTTTACTTTTGTCAAGCGTACACTTGGTGTAGCACTTATCACCCTTTAGAAAGAGCTTTGCTCCTTCACGCCGGCACTGCCGGCACCTGGGGTCGTGATTATCTGCCATTCTTCTTTACGATGCTCCTTGTGGGCGTCTATAAATACGTTGCCGACAAGTGACAGGCGGTGTCAGATCAAAACTGTTCACCGTCGGGTGTTTACGCAGTAAAAACTGTGTCATCCACCCCTGCACCTGACTATGGTTGACCCATGCCAACGTTTACGAAAATGCTGGTTAAACTCTTCGGCGTTTTGGTGCACGACAGCCGTTGTGCGGAATAGGGGTGACGTCTTTGATTAACGTGACCTCAAGACCCACACTCTGCAACGCGCGTATCGCCGTTTCTCTGCCGGACCCCGGACCCTTGACGTAGACCTCTACGCGGCGAAGACCGTGCTCCATGGCGGCACGGGCAGCGCGCTCGGATGCAACCTGAGCTGCAAACGGAGTGCCCTTGCGCGTACCTTTGAACAGGCCGACGCTGCCGGAGCTTGCCCACGACAAGGTGTTGCCATTGCGGTCTGTTACTGTGACCAGTGTGTTATTGAACGTGGACTGCACGTGGGCGATGCCCTCGGCAACGTTCTTCTTCTCGCGCGACTTGGGCCTATTGGCGCCAGCCCGAGTAGACTGCTTATTTGCCATTCTGCTCTCCTACTTCTTAGGTTTCTTCTTACCGGCGACCGCACGCCTTGGCCCTTTGCGGTACCTTGCGTTGGTCTTGGTTCGCTGTCCCCTTACAGGCAGACCTCGGCGATGGCGGATACCTCTGTAACAGCCAATTTCCATCAGACGGCGAATGCTGAGTTGAAACTCGCGGCGCAGATCACCTTCTACACGGTAATCGCGCTCGAGAATCTCTCGAATTCGAGCCGCCTCAGATTCTGTGAGGTCACGCACCCGCGTTCTGGGGTCGATACCCGCGCGTGCAACGATGTCTCGTGCGCTGGTTAACCCGACACCATAGATGTAGGTGAGCGCGTATTCTATGCGTTTGTCGCGTGGTAGATCCACGCCTGCAATACGTGCCAAACCGATCCTCCTTTGGAACACACCGCCGTAGCGGCACGTCCACTAGCCCTGGCGCTGTTTGTGCTTTGGATTCACGCAGATAACGCGCAAAACGCCTTCTCGGCGTATGACTTTGCACTTATCGCATATTTTCTTTACCGATGCTCTGACTTTCAACGGGATAACCCTCCTAACATGCTAACGGGAAACACGATAGTATACCCCAAAAATGGATTGGCAGGGCAAATCGTGCGAGGATTTCGCTATTGCGCTTAACAAACTGGTTAAGGACAGTTAACGTGAGTCTACTTGAAGCGGTACACTATGCGGCCGCGTTCTAGATCATATGGCGAGAGCTCAACTTGAACGCGATCGCCCATAAGAATGCGAATGTAGTTTTGGCGCATCTTACCGGCAATGTGCGCAAGAATTGTCTTCTTCTGGTCGCCTACCGGAATCTCAACGCGAAACATGGCATTGGGAAGGAGCTCGGTTACAATACCCTCGATTTGAATGCCTTCCTCTTTACCGCTCTGTTCTGGAGCCGTGCGCGCAGGCGGACGCTTTGCTGCAGGGGCGGGGGCAGGACCGCGTCGTGGTCCGCCTGCTGGTCTGCCGGGTCCTACTGGTTTTCTTGGTGGTGGCATAGGCTGAAATTACTCCTCTAGTTAAGCCCGTTGTTTGGGGCGCTTGTTAGTATACGGCAGCCACCTGTTGTGATGGCCACCGTATGCTCAAAGTGAGCTGATAGCTTTCCGTCTGCAGTTACGATTGTCCATCCGTCGTTCAATGTCCTGATATTTTTGGAGCCGAGATTGAACATGGGCTCAATGGCAAAAGTCATTCCTGGTACTAATAGTATACCGGTACCCGGCATTGCGTAGTTAGGAACGTCTATTGCGCCCTCATGCATGGCGCGTCCAACTCCATGACCGTGCAGCTCACGCACCACACTGAGTCCATTCGCCTCGGCATGTTTCTGTATAGCCCAACCGATATCTCCTGTTGTGTTGCCAGGCTTTGCCTGTTTAATTCCAATGTACAGGGCTTCTTCCGTAATTTTCAATAGATGTCTAGCCTCTGGAGAAACCTCACCAATTGGGAAGGTGACTGCCGTGTCAGCAACAAACCCATCAAGCGTAACGCAGCAGTCCATGGTGAAGAGGTCGCCATCTTGCAGCCTCTTCTGACCCGGAATGGCATGCACGATCTCTTCATTCACCGACGTACAGGTCCAAGCTGGGTATGGCGGGTGACCCGGTGGTGTGTACCCAAGACAGGGCGAAGTACCCCCACCTGCCGCAATAATCGCGGCTGCTCGGTCTTCAATTTCCCCGGTGGTCATTCCAGCAGATGCTTCGGCCATGATGGTCTCAATGACCTTGCGGGCGAGAATGCCGGCTGCACGCATCTTCTCGATGTCCGCAGGTGTCTTAAGGACTCTTGGATCGACCTGCGCAGCTGTGCGCCGCCGCTTGTTTAGCAATCTATTCAAATTTCCTCCCCAATACGACTGTCACTTAGTCTGCGCCTCACCAGCGATAGAATGGATATTACCTGGCTAAAAATTGTCTCCGGTTCGGGACTTGCGTCTACAATATAGAGGAGGCCCCGCTCGCGATAGAATGAAATGAGTGGCTCTGTCTTCTCTGTGTAGACTTCCAGCCTTCGCCGAACAACGTCTGGCGCGTCATCTGGCCGTATCACCAACTCTGCACCGCAGATATCGCACAGACCGGGGTGCTTCGGAGGTTGAGTGGTAAGGTGATAGGTGGATCCGTCCTTAGGACATACACGCCTGCCTGCGAAGCGATCAATAAGCATTTCGAGCGGTGCCTCAAAATCCAGGCAGCCACTCAATTTCAGGCACTCGTGATCAAGCATTTCCTGTAAAGCAAGAGCCTGAGGCGCAGTGCGCGGGAACCCATCCAGCAGAAAACCTCTTTTGCAGTCCGGTTGCAATATTCTTTCCCGCACTGCTGCGACTACGACCTCATCGGGTACGTACTCTCCACGATCAATGTGATATCGCTGGAGTGTACGCCCTAACTCTGTACCACGGTTTACTGCATCTCTAAACATGGCCCCGGTGGATATGGTGGGTACATCATAGTGCACGGATATACGTGCACCCTGTGTACCCTTGCCAACCCCGGGCGGTCCTAGTAAAACCAGTATCATGGACGTGCGCCTTCTAAATTCGACGCCTGTCGTAAATCGGGCAGAACCAACCCTACTGTCCAATCTGCGGCGAGCGAGGTCCTTTCTTAATAAAGCCCTCATAATTGCGCATAAGAAGCTGCGCTTCAATAGCCTGCATTGTTTCGATGGCGACACCAACCAAGATTAGAAGCGATGTGCCGCCTATTAGTGTGAACGAGGTAAACCCAGTCCAGTTTGGAACGACATATTGCATTACCGCGATGAAGGCAAGGAAAACCGCGCCTGCGAAAGTAATTCTCGAAACGACTGTTTCCAGGTAATCCAATGTCTGCTTACCCATCCTAATACCCGGTATATAGCTGCCGCCCTTGTTGAGGTTATCGGCCATATCCTCGACGGGAAGCACAATGGCAGTGTAGAAGTAAGTGAACGCAGCAACTACAACAGCGTAAAACGCAGTGGACCACCAATTCTCGCCGGGTTGCAATTTGAGCAACTCGTGTTTCAGCCCATATAGCCAGGAGCCTACCGCTGCGGGCACGGCGTTCATGAGGGTCGCTGGCAAGAGCATCAGCGAAATGGCGAAAATGATCGGGATAACGCCGGCCGCATTGACCTTAATAGGTAGGAACGAACTTCCTCCTTGGGTTTGACCCCGGCCCACCACGCGTTTGAAGTGCATCACTGGAATTTTGCGAGTACCTTGAGTAATGTACACAACCAACACGACCATGGCAACAAAAGCTACGACCAGGAACACACCGTTAATCCAAGGCACTCCACCTTCAATTGAGCTGATAATGCCTGAGATGTAGGATGGCATACTTAACATAATGCCCGCGACGATTACCAGGGACACTCCGTTGCCTACACCATATTCGGTAACCTGCTCACCAAGCCACAGCAGGAACGTAGACCCGGCCGTTAATGTGACAATGATGACTAGCTCTTCACCGGGGGACATAATAATGTTAAACTGACGGAAGAGCAGGAGCATACCTACAGCTTGAACGACACCAAGAACAATCGATCCTACGCGAGTGTACCCAGCGATCCGTTTGCGGCCGGCTTCGCCTTCCTGTTCGATGGCACGCCATTTTGGAATAGCCATCGTCATCATCTGGGCAATAATAGATGCGTTGATATAGGGAGCAATCCCCATGGCAAAAACTGAGAAGCGACGCAGGGCACCGCCAGAGAATGCGTTGATGAGACCAAACAAGTTGTTTGTTGAGGTCTGAGCCATGAACCCCTGGATTTTGCTAGGGTCAACACCAGGGACAGGAATGTGTGCACCGACAGCAAAGATGGCGAACATCATAAGTACAAACATGATTCGGCGTTTGACGTCAGGTATCTGCCAAGCTGCAATCAGCTTCTCAATCATTGCTAAACGTTCTCCAGGATCTCCACTTTGCCACCAGCGGCTTCGAGTTTCTCGCGTGCTGATTCGCTAATCTTGTTGGCGTGAACGGTGAATTTGCGAGTGACATCGCCACCACCAAGAACCTTGAGCCCATGGTGCAGATCGCGAAGAATGCCGCGCTCTACAAGAAGATCAGGTGTTATAACCGCACCATCCTCAAACTGAGATTGAAGAGCACCAACGTTGATTAGAGCATAAACCTTCTTATTTACCGGTTTAAATCCTCGCAATTGAGGTAGACGGCGATGCAAAGGCGTTTGGCCGCCTTCAAAGTTGGGATTAACCTGGCCGCGGGCTTTGTTACCCTTATGACCTCGAGTTGCCTGCTTGCCGTGTCCGGAACCGAGACCACGGCCGATGCGTTTGCGCCGGTGGGTGGAACCTTCTGCCGGTTTTAGCGTGTGTACGCTTATTGTCATTCTATTAAGCCTCTATATGGAGGCGGCCGCATGGGCCGCACTGCCTCTATTCCTGAACGGGTTCTACGACTACGAGATGACGGACCTTATGCAACATGCCGCGAATAACCGGGCAGTCATCTTGAACCACAGTGTGCCTAATGCGGTGTAGGCCCAAAGAGCGCACTGTTGCGCCCTGGCTTTTCTCGTAACCTATAACGCTCTTTACGAGTGTAATCTTCAACTTACTCGCCATGACCATCCTCCGATTGCTTGTTTAACCAGGGCTGCAGTGTTTCTGCAGTGGTACCGCGCAGGTCGGCCACGTCCTTCGCTGTGCGCAGGCTTGATAGAGCCTTCATAGTCGCCCAGCAGATGTTTACCTGATTGGTGCTTCCTAGTGACTTCCCAAGAACATCGTGTACGCCGGCTAGTTCCAGCACAGTTCGCATGCTGCTGCCTGCAACAACACCGGTTCCTGTGGATGCTGGTTTGAGCAGCACCTCAGCCGCGCCATGGCTCTGGAGGCACTCGTGTGGTAATGTGCCGTTAACAATAGGTATTTGGATAATGTTCTTTTTGGCTGCTTCCACGCCCTTGCGAATGGCGTCAGGAATAGCTCGTGCCTTGCCAAGACCCGCACCGACGTAACCATTTCCATCGCCGACTACGACAAGCGCACTCCAGCTCATGGTGCGGCCACCCTTGGTGGTCTTCTGGCATTTGTTGGTGCGTACTACGCGCTCTTCCAGGTTGAGAGCATCTGCGTTAATCTTTGCCAAAATCTAACTCCTTAGCGCCGGAATTCAGTACCGTCGCATACTTTTGGTACTAGAAATCCAGTCCGCCACTTCTGGCGCTGTCGGCAAGGGCCTTTACCCTGCCATGGTACTTGTATCCACCACGATCGAAAACGACCTTGGTGAGGCCCGCCGCTAAGGCGCGTTGGGCAACCAGCGTGCCGACTGCGATCGCCGCGTCAACATTGCCACCCGATTTTAAGGTGGTACGCATGGACTTTTCAACGGTGGATGCAGACACCAGAGTTTGACCGGTAGAGTCGTTAATTATCTGTGCGTAGATATGGTTAATGCTTCGGGAAACGTTTAATCTTGGACGCTCTTCGGTACCAGACACACGCGATCGAACGCGACGATGTCGGCGCTCACGAAGACGCTCTTTTTCCTGCGGTTTCATTAAATCGAAAAATCCTCCGCGTTGGATGACCGACCCAACGCTCGTGGGTGTCTGCGCCTTAGTAAATCAGACGCAGACAAAGATTATACCATAGTGGGCTTACTTCTTGCCCTTGCCGCCCTTGCCACCGGTCTTGCCCTGCTTTCGGCGGACGAACTCGCCCTTGAACCGAATCCCCTTGCCTTTGTACGGCTCGGGCTTGCGCAGTTTACGTATTTCGGCAGCCATCTGGCCAACCTTTTCCTTATCAATCCCAGTTACAGTAACTACTGGATTACGGGAGACGGGATCATTGGCAACTGAGAATGTGATGCCGTCGCGTGGCCACACTTCAATGGAGTGTGAGAAACCAACGTTTAGCTGCAACACGTTACCCTGCACAGAGGCACGGAAGCCAGTTCCCTGAATCTCGAGTTGCCGTGTGTAACCGTTGGTTACGCCTTCCACCATGTTGGCCATGAGTGTACGTGTGAGGCCGTGGAGTGCTTTGTGATTTTGTTCGTCACTGGGACGTTGAACCGTAAGCAGGTTACCTTCCTGAACAAACGTGATGTCAGGCGGCAGCTGGCGCTCCAGTGTGCCCTTAGGTCCCTTGATCACCACTACACCGTCTTCGTTGGTGGTTACAACCACGCCTGCCGGCAGGGTGATGGGGTGCTTTCCTATTCTAGACATGAATAAACCCCTTTATCAGTAGACGTAGCAGACCACTTCGCCGCCTACGCCGCGCTTGCGCGCTTCTCGGTCGGTCATGAGGCCGCTTGAAGTTGACAGGATGGCAATGCCCAGACCTCGAAGGACGCGCGGTACGTTGTCCTTGCCGCAGTACCGTCGCAGGCCGGGCTTGCTAATGCGCACCAAATTGGTAATTACCTTTTCACGGCGCGGACCATACTTCAGAACGATTTTAATTTTGTCCTGAGGCTCCTGCTTTACTACGTCAAAACTTTTAATAAAGCCTTCCGCCTGCAGAATTCGAAGAATCTCAACTTTTAGTTTAGAACTTGAGATCTCCAGCGAATCGTGGTTAGCCCTGTTTGCGTTTCGAATGCGGGTAAGCAGGTCTGCCACGGGATCAGTTGTGTATGCCATGTGGTACCTCCTTCTACCAGCTCGACTTTGTTACGCCAGGAATAAGGCCCTTATGAGCCATCTCTCTAAAGCAGATGCGACACAGACCAAAGCGTCGGAATACTCCGCGCGATCTGCCGCAGACGTTGCAGCGAGTGTAGCTACGCACAGCAAACTTGGGTTTGCGGCGTGCTTTTTCTATCAGACACTGTTTTGCCACTAAGTGGGTTCTCCCTATGGTTCATTAATCGGGACCTTTTGGGGTCCCTGTCGCGGTGGAGGATCTCCACCGCGCCAAGAATCTGCACGCTGGAGTTGCGTGCATCGCGCTCCTTCTTGTGGTTCGCGACTTCTCGTTACAGAGCCAATTAATTGGCCCCGTTCTCCTTATGGTGCTCAGCGATTACCTGCTGAGCAATGTGTGCCGGTGTCTCCTCATAATGTGAGACCTCTGCACGGAACGAACCTCGGCCTCTCGTTATAGACCGAAGATCTATTGCATATCGAAGCATCTCTGACTGCGGCACAGAGGCCTTCAGCACCGTGATACCGGACGCGGTTGATTCTGTTCCAAGTATGCGTCCTCGTTTGCCGGTAAGATCGCTCATCACGTCACCCAGCATTGCATCGGGTATCGTAACCTCCACCGTCATGATGGGTTCCAGCAGAACTGGATGAGCCTTCATTGCAACGCTATTAAACGCAATTATGCCCGCCATGATGAACGCTGCCTCCGAAGAGTCGACATCGTGGTAGGATCCGTCATAACATGTTACCCTGATATCGATTGCGTTGCAGCCGGCCTGAATACCAGTTGCCGCGGCTTGACGTATTCCCTTTTCAACAGCGGGAATAAACTGTCGTGGGATACTGCCGCCAACAATAGCATCTACAAATTCAATACCCTTACCTGGATTTGGCTCCATCCTGATGTGGCAGTCGCCAAATTGCCCACGTCCGCCGGTTTGCTTTTTGTGCCGTCCCTGGCCCTCGGCCTTTGCCGATATTGTCTCCCTATAGGGTACTTTTCGGTCAACGATGTCCACATTGGAACCAAATTTCCGAAGCCGTTCCACTACGATAGCGAGGTGGGTCTCCCCTGCACCACATATAACCGTTTGACCTGTTTCGGGATCACGATACGTTTTGAATGCGGGGTCAGAAGCGGTAACTCGCTGCAGGGCAGGGCCCATTTTATCCTCATCCACCTTGGTATGTGCATGGATGGCTTGCTCAAAGCAGGGCTCAGGGTACGCGGGAAAGTCAAGGCGTATTGGCTTAGTTGCATCACACAGAGTGTCACCGGTATGCGTGTCTACAAGCTTAGCAGTGACGCCTATGTCGCCTGCCACAAGCTGCTGCGTCGGTTCTTGATTCTTGCCACGCGGATGATAGATTTGCCCAATGCGTTCTTCCTTCATCGAGGTGGCGTTGAGCAGATTGAGACCCGGTTTCATAGCTCCGGACATAACACGAAAGTAACTGAGCGTACCGAGAAAGGGGTCCGCAATTGTTTTGAACACGATCGCCGAAAGCGGGTCCTGCTCGGCACAGTGCCGACTCTCTTATGTAGCTGCGGTGGGGTGTACACCGTGAACCTTGCCAACTTCGGTAGGATTAGGAAACTCGTGAACGAAAATGTCCAGCAGGTCCGTCATACCGATGTCTTTTGAAGCGCTGCCACAGAGTACCGGTATGACCTTACCCGCGTCTATACCTTCATGAAGTCCCCGTACGACTTCGTCATGGCTCAGCTGCTCGCCGCCTAGAAACTTTTCAATTAGTTCGTCATCACCTTCGGCAGCAGACTCGACGAGCAATTCGCGGTATCGTTGAGCTTCTTGCATCAGGTCCGCCGGAATCTCAACGCACTCGACATCCCGTCCCGTACCCAAAAACGCCTTCATTTCGATCAGATCGATCACGCCCTTGAGCGTCTCTCCAGACCCAATGGGTATTTGCATCGGTGCGATGCAGTTGCCGTACTTTGCTCTCAAGCCGGTTACCACCGCATCAAAATCGGCGTTTTCTCGGTCCATCTTGTTAACAAAGACCGCTCGCGGCAGGTTGCGCGCGGCGGCTGTGTTCCATGCAATATCAAAACCCACTTCAGGTTCATTTTGAGCCGGCGTTACGATCACGGCAGCCTCCACAACCTGCATAGCGGATTGAACCTCACCGATGAAGTCCAGATACCCTGGCGTATCTACGATGTTGATTCTGACGTCGTGCCAGAACAGAGCCGCAATGGCAGTATTGATACTGATATGCCTCTTCTGCTCTTCCGAGTCAAAATCACAAACCGTGGTACCATCGTCAGTACGACCCAGTCGATCAATAGCTCCGGCCACGTAGAGAAGCGCCTCAGTGAGCGATGTCTTCCCGCTTCCCTGGTGGCCAAATAGGCCCACGTTGCGTATGGCCTCAACGCCATTTTGTTGCATGGTTCACTCTCCTCGCCAGTGATGTAGACAACGTCGCTGCTCGCTGATAAGCGGGCGCGGCGAATAATGTCGGGCTAATCGCTGCGTTGTCGTCGGCTGCAGAGTTATGCTGCCGGCGGCGAAGGCAGTGTGTGTGAAACAACTATGAAATTGTCAAAGTGCGGAAGTGCACTTTAATGCACTTACTTTAGTTCAGGCCGAAGATTATTCCTTCGGCCGAACGGCGTATTCTGTTCTGCCTATTTCTGGCGGAACGGCATTCCCATGGCTTTCAACAGAGCACGGGCTTCTTCGTCGGTAGGTGCGGTAGTACAGATGATAATGTCCATACCGCGCACTTTGTCGATCTTGTCGTAGTCGATTTCAGGAAAGACAAGCTGCTCTTTGAGACCGAGGGCAAAATTACCGCGACCATCGAAGGAGTTCGGCGAGATACCCTGAAAGTCACGGATCCTCGGCAACGACACATTAACAAGTCGATCCAAAAATTCATACATACGGTCGCCACGTAGTGTGACTTTGCAGCCTACGCGACTGCCCGCCCGCAATTTGAAGTTTGAAATGGACTTGCGAGCCCGAGTAATGACTGGGCGCTGACCGGCGATCGCGGTCATGTCACGTACGGCCCCATCGAGTTCTTTTGCGTCGCCACCGGTCTGCCCGGCCTTGCCCACGCCCATATTAATAACAATTTTCTCTAAACGAGGAATACGCATAACGTTGTCGTAGTTGAACTGAGCCGTTAAGGCGGGAGCAACTTCCGCGTTATACTTGTCCTTCAATCTTGGCATTTAAAATCCCTCTTGCCTACCGATTTCCGACCGGCGGCGGGTTGTTGAGCGGCTAGGGTCGAATATCCTGGCCGCCCGTCAACTATTTGTTGTCCATGTTTTTGGCACAATCCGCGTGCTTGCACACACGGTACTTGCGCCGGCTGAGTTTTTCGGTGCCTTCACTGTAGGCATAC
Source organism: Chthonomonadaceae bacterium (assembly GCA_027450145.1). GTDB lineage: Bacteria > Armatimonadota > Chthonomonadetes > Chthonomonadales > Chthonomonadaceae > JAJZFK01. The sequence continues at coordinate 92,951 of DAIDKH010000003.1, forward strand.
CCCACGCGAGTAGGGCGACCACAATGCGGGCACACCAGCATGACCTTAGAGGCATTGAGAGGTGCCTCTTTCTCAATTCGACCACCTGGGACCATTTCTGGTTGGCCGCTGTCGTTAACCTTACGCGATGGGCGTTCCTTACGGTGTCGGGTGATCATGTTCAGACCTTCTACCGTAACCTGGTTAAGTTTTGGATAAGCTGCCAATATGGCTCCACGCTTACCGCGATCTTTGCCGCCAATAATCTCAACGGTGTCGCCCTTGTGCACCTTAAGTTTTACAGGACTTTCAGGCAACGCGATCTTTTTCTTTGGCATTACAGCACCTCCGGTGCGAGCGAAACAATCTTCATAAAGTCACGCTCACGCAGCTCTCTTGCGACCGGGCCGAAAATGCGAGTACCGCGGGGTTCCATGTTGTTCTGAATAACCACGGCAGCGTTGTCATCGAACCTAAGGACAGATCCATCTGGTCGGCGTATTGGCTGAGTGGTTCGTACAACGACGCACTTAACGACATCACTCTTCTTGACCTGCTGATTAGGCGTGGCCGATTTAACGACGCCCACGATAACATCGCCGACGTGTGCGTAACGTGCGTTTGAGCCCTTCATTACTCTGATACAGAGGATTTCGCGTGCGCCAGAATTATCGGCGCATCGCAGTCTTGTGTATGATTGTATCATGGTTACTTGGCCTTCTCAACTATGCGCAATAGGCGCCAGTTCTTGTCTTTTGAAAGCGGGCGGGTCTCCATGATTTCAACCACATCGCCCTCGCCGCATACGTTATGTTCGTCGTGCGCCTTAAACTTCTGGCTGCGTCGCATAAACTTGCCATAAAGTGGGTGGCGAACGCGCGTCTCTACCAGGACCACAATGGTTTTCTGCATCTTATTGCTGACAACGCGGCCTTGTCGAATTTTGCGTCGTCCTCGAGGGGCATCCTCATTTGGGTTACCTTCGAAACTGACAATCTCGAAATCCGATTTCTTCTCAACAGGCGCGGGCTCAACGGGCTTGGCCTTTTTGGTAGCCTTTGAGGGTGCTGGCGTAGCTTCAGCCACCGGCGTGGTCTCGGTTGATGCTTCCTCAGCTGTTGCCTCGACCGCCACTACAACCTCGGTTGAATCCGTAGCTGTAACCTCAATGGATGCTTCTGCAGTTTCTGGTTCCACTATAGCTTCCGGCGTTATCGTATCGTCACTCATCATTGTGAAACCTCTCTCTTCTGCGCTAGCTCCCGTTCTCGTAGGATGGTTAATGCGCGGGCGATTTGCCTTCGCGCTTTTCGAATAGCTGCGGTATCATCCAACTGTCGCATTGCGTTCATTCGCCTGTAATCGTAAAGAAGTGCGCGGTTAGCGGCAATTTCATGGTGAAGCTCTGCCTCTGTCATTTGGCGCAGTTGCTCGCGAATCTCTTTAAGCTTTACCTCAGCCATTTGTTTCCTCCGCCAGTGCCGTTTGGGCTTCCGCCTCTTCAGGCATTTCGTCTGCAGTGTCGGTAGCGAGCGGGGTGGTGCGCACCACGAATTTTACATCAATCGGCAGCTTATGTGCTGCTAACCTCATTGCCTCACGCGCTGTAGCTTCGGGAACGCCTGCCATCTCGAAGAGCATACGGCCAGGCTTTACGACAGCAACCCAACCTTCAGGTGCACCTTTACCGGAGCCCATTCGTGTTTCGGCCGGCTTTTTGGTGAATGGCTTATCGGGGAAGATTCGAATCCAGATCTTACCGGAACGACGTATGTACCTATTCATTGCAATACGAGCAGACTCAATCTGGTTGGCAGTCATCCAGCATGACTCCATAGCCTGCAGGCCGAACTCGCCAAAAGATACCTCAGTACCCCCAGATGCGCGACCGGCTCGGCGACCGCGATGCTGTTTGCGGTATTTAACCCGCTTGGGCATTAACATAACAAATTACCTCCATGAGGCGGTCAGGCACGTTGACACTGACCGCCGACTGCCCTGCTTTTCGGGCAAGGAACGTTTACACTAGAACGTAACTAGTAACCACCACCGTCTGGCCGGGGCCTTCCCCCGCCGCGACCGCCTGGTCCGCCAGGACCACGGCCGCCTCTACCACCGGATCCACCGGGCCCGCCGCCGCGTCCACCACGTCCGCCACGTCCGCCACGTGCATTGCGGTCACCGCGCTCGGTTGAGCGGTCTGGTCGACCATCACCCTTCGAACCGCGTACGAGGTCAGTCTCGGATTGACGCGGTTGGCCTGGCAGCACATCGCCCTTGTAAATCCAGACCTTGATACCAATGTGCCCGTAGGTAGTAGCCGCCTCGGCGAATCCATAGTCGATATCGGCTCTAAGGGTGTGCAGGGGTATTTTACCCTGTCTATCCTGTTCCCGTCGGGCCATTTCGGCGCCCGCCAAACGGCCGGCACACATCACACGAACGCCCTTTACGCCCAGTTTCATTGCGCGGAGAATTGCCTGGCGCATAGCGCGCTTGTATGCTATTCTCTTTTCAATCTGCTGGGCGACAGCCTCTGCGACTAACTGGGCATCAATATCGGGATGTCGTATTTCCTGAACGCTTACGTGCACCTGCTTTTTGGTCATGTTTTCAAGGCCAGCCTTGAGAACATCGACACCTCGACCACCTCGGCCGATTATCATACCAGGTTTAGCGGTATGGAGCGTTACACGAACTCGATCGGTACCGGCTCGTTCAATCTCCACGCGGGAAATTGCCGCGAGACCCAGGCGCGGTACGTCCTTTTCTGCTTTGGGCAGATAGGGACGAAGTTTGTCCTTTTTAATGATCTCTCGGATTTTGTGATCCTCGTAAACGGCCGCAGCGAAGGCACGCTTCGGGAGGTACCATTTGCTTTCGGTATCCCGAATAACGCCGATTCTAAAGCCTATTGGGTGAACCTTCTGTCCCAAATTACTCTCCCTTCTCGGCGTTGTCGCTGTTCGCGGCTGCGCCATCAGCGCTTGAAGTGGCCTCAGTTGCTTCTGCAGGTGCGGTGGTTGCCTCCGACACTTCCACGGGTGTAACGGTTTCCACAGCCGTAGTTACTACCTCTGGTTCAGCCACGGATTCGGCCACCGCTACCGGTGTTGGCGCAACTGCTGGACGAGGTCGTGATTTCACGGTCTGTCTCGGCTTTCGAGGCTTCGGTTCTACCTCTTCCACGATGATGCTGATGTGGCTCATGCGCTTGAGGATGCGATACGCTCGGCCTTGTGCCCTCGGTTGAACGCGCTTTAATCGTGGTCCCTCGTCAACTCGAGCATCCACGATTTTGAGACGGTCTACTGAAAGACCATGGTTGTTAACGCCGTTTGCAACTGCAGATTGCAGTACCTTGCCTATAAAATCTGCCGCACGGTTCGGTACGAACCGAAGCGTCGCCAGTGCATCAAGGGCATATTGTCCCCTGACGGCGTCCATAACAAGTCGAGCCTTGCGCGGCGGAACCCGTACGAACTTGGCAACAGCGTTGGCTTGGTTAGCCTGGACTTTGCGCCCTCGTGATTTCTTTCGGTTTTCTCGGTGCTCTTTCGGGCGCTCTATCACCGAGACACCACTTGCATTTGTCATTGATTTGAGATCCCTGTCTTACTTAATGTGGGAGCGGCGCTCGACCTGCTGGCCTGCATGGCCGCGGAAAGTGCGCGTTAGGGCGAATTCGCCCAGCTTGTGTCCCACCATGTTCTCGGTGACAAAAATCGGGATGTGCTTGCGCCCGTCATGCACCAGGAAAGTGTGGCCAATGAAATCCGGAAAGATGGTGGAGCGGCGAGACCAGGTCTTGATTGCCTTTTTCTCGCCACGGCCATTCATCTGCCGAACTTTTTCTAGCAGCTTGGGATCCGCGAACGGTCCCTTTTTTACTGAACGTCCCATTTATCTCTCCGCTACTTCTGGCCGCGCCGGCGCAGGATGAATTTGTCAGTACTCTTGTTGTGGCGAGTTTTGGCGCCAAGTGCGGGCTTGCCCCATGGTGTTGCAGGACCCTTCCGGCGACCAATCGGGCTTTGGGCTTCACCACCACCGTGTGGATGGTCTCTGGGCGTCATGGCTACGCCACGAACATGGCCCTTGCGTCCCTTCCACCGAGTAGCACCAGCCTTACCGAGCGAGATATTCTCGTGTTCGGGGTTTCCTACCTGACCGATGGTTGCCTGGCACGTTAACAGAATGAGTCTGGTTTCACCACTTGGCAGGCGCACCTGGGCGTATTTGCCCTCTTTGGCCATCAGTTGAGCACCAACACCGGCAGAGCGAACAAGCTGACCACCGCGGCCAGGATACAGTTCGATATTGTGGATGGTGGTACCAATTGGGATTGATCTCAGCGGCAAGCAGTTACCAGGTCGGATATCTGCCGTATCGCTAGAGATGACGGCATCGCCTTCGCGTACGCCGATTGGTGTAAGGATATATCTCTTTTCACCATCCGTATACTCGACAAGAGAAATTCGACAGGTTCTGTTGGGATCGTACTCAATAGTGAGAACCTTGCCAGGAACATCCACCTTATTTCGCTTGAAGTCGATTACGCGATACATGCGTTTGTTTCCGCCGCCGCGGAATCGGGATGTTACACGTCCCTTATTGTTGCGTCCACCGCTCTTTTTCAGGGGTTCCAGCAACGGCTTGTATGGATCGACAGGTTTGTTCGTACCTGGCTTATGAGTCAGCTCCGAGTAGGTTGCTACCGACCGGAACCGCCTGCCAGGGGTTGTGGGTTTACATTTCTTTATAGGCATTAGGACAATCTCCGGGCGGGTTTAGACGCCTTCAAAAAGTACAAGTGGTCGGTCGGTTGTTACGATTGCTTTCTTCCAGGCAACACTGTAGCCTGGTTTACCGCCTTTCGCCAACGAGCGCTTCTCTTTTCCCTTCACGCGTAGCGTGTTGACGGAGAGTACTTTAACACCCTGGTTGGCATAGATGGCAGTAATCGCTTGTGCGATTTCAATCTTTGTGGCGTCGAGCCGCACGCGGAAATGAAACTTGTTCATTTCTGCCTGCGCATTGGACTTTTCGGTGAGCAGGGGACGCTCTATAATGTAATGCGGGTCTCTCACGCCGCTGCCTCCTCTTTAGTTGCCGATTTAGGCGACCATACTGCTTCAATGCTCTTCTCGGCGCCTGCGACCAGCACAATATGGCGAGCGGTTACCGCATCGCGCACAGAAAAATTAGGTGCAAATCTCAATGTGACGTTAGGCAGATTGCGTAGTGACAGGTTAAGCTGACTGTCGAACGCCGGTGTTATGATCAGTACTCGGCGGGCCTCTGCTAGCTTAAGGTTTTTCAGGATTCCAACAGCTGTCTTGGTGCTCGGCTTTTCGCCTGAGACTGTAAGGCTGTCAATACCAATGACCTGTCCATCGCGCACCTTACCGGACAGAACCGAGCGCATTGCGCCGCGTCGCATCTTAACCGGAAGTTCCTTGCGATAGTCGCGAGGATGAGGACCAAAAACTACTCCACCACCCTTGAAGTGGGGCGCACGAATCGTGCCTTGTCGGGCTCGGCCGGTACCCTTTTGGCGCCACGGCTTTCGACCGCCGCCGCGAACATCGGAGCGCACCTTCGTGTTGTGTGTTCCTTGACGAAGATTAGCCTCTTCAGCAACGAGTGCCTGGTGCACCAGCGCCTCATTAAATTCAACACCAAAAATCGCATCGGAGAGAGACAGTTCGCCTAGCTCCGAGCCCTCCATATTATAAAGGGGAATGGTTGCCATAGCTTGCTTCTCCTAGCGCGGTTGCATCCGCTGTATAGTTAACAAACCGCCCTCTGACCCAGGAACGGCACCCTCAATGAGGATCAAATTCTGTTCGGGAACTACGCGGACGATGCGTAAACCACGCACCGATACGTTCTCCGAACCCATGTGACCAGGTTTGCGGGTTCCTTTGAAGGTTCTAGCTGCATCGGTCGCGCCGCTCGACTGTGGCTTACGATGGATCATTGAGCCGTGTGTCATATCGCCCCCATGGAAGTGGAAGCGCTTTACGACGCCCTGGAAGCCTTTTCCCTTCGACTTTCCGCTTACCTTGACCCGCATTCCGGGCTTGAAAATGTCACAGGTTATGGCGTCACCAAGCTTGTAATCAGCGGTGTCGTCGGTCCTAAGTTCCCTAAGATGTTTTGTGGGAGTTACTCCCGCTTTACTGAAATGCCCCGATTTAGGTCGATTTACCAGTCGGCTTTTGACTTCGCCAAAGCCAACCTGTACGGCGTTATAGCCGTCGGTTTCGACACTTTTGAGCTGCGTGACAATGCAGGGGCCTGCTTCTATCACGGAGACCGGTATTACCTGACCTCGGTCATCAAAAACCTGGGTCATGCCGATCTTTCTGCCCAGAATTGTGTCTACCACATTATTCTCCTGAAACCTACCGATGATACTCATCGGTCGAAACCGTCATGAAGACGGGTGATGGACGTAGTTAGCTGGTGTACTCCACCACTGAAACTACAGCTTGATTTCGATGTCGACACCACTTGGAAGATCGAGGCGCATTAGTGCGTCGATCGTTTTGGCGCCAGGATCGAGAATGTCGATTAGACGCTTGTGTGTCCTCTGCTCGAAGTGTTCCATACTCTCTTTGTCGATCGTGGTACCGCGATTAACGCAGACAATATGCTTCTCGGTGGGAAGAAGTACAGGGCCCGAAACCCTTGCGCCTGTCCTCTTTGCCGTATCCACTATTTTTTCTGCCGATTGGTCCAGTATGCGGTGATCAAACGCTCTAAGTCGAATTCTCACCTTACTCTGGCGCGAAGCAGCTGCCATAACAGCGATTCTCCTTGTGTGCGCATGTTCAAAATTAACTGCAAACATTGCGCGTTACGGGGCCGCTCATCTTAATGAAGAGCGGCCCCGTTCGTTTTCGTATTTACTCGAAGACCTTGGTTACAACTCCGGCGCCCACGGTGTGGCCGCCTTCGCGAACTGCAAACCTTAGGCCCTCTTCCATGGCGATTGGCTGGATCAGCTCTGCCGTGATGCGAACGTTATCGCCAGGCATTACCATCTCAACGCCCTCGGGGAGGTGCATCTGACCAGTTACGTCCGTTGTGCGGAAGTAGAACTGCGGTCGATACCCGTCATGGAAAGGCTTGTGTCGGCCGCCCTCTTCCTTGGTAAGAATGTAGATCTCACCCTGGAACTTGGTGTGAGGCTTGATGCTGCCAGGCTTGGATACTACCTGACCGCGCTCGACATCTGTACGGTTGATACCGCGCAGAAGGATACCGGCATTGTCGCCGCCAAAGATGGTGTCGCAGATCTTGTGGAACTGCTCCAGCGAGGTTGCAGTAGTCTGGCGGGTGGGGCGCAGGCCCACGATCTCCACGGGTTCGTTGGTCTTAAGCGTACCGCGCTCTACGCGGCCCGTCACAACC
>DAIDKH010000004.1 GCA_027450145.1 Chthonomonadaceae bacterium
CAGTCACTTACCGTGTACAACGCACATCAAGCATTCGTTTCGCTGCCACAAGCCACTCATTTCCCTAGCAAATTCATACCAGGGTATATGAGGCCACGTAGTTCGCAATTTTGCGAGACGGTTAAATACGTAAGCAACGTTTGCGGGTTTACATCCATCGCGGTCTTGCTACCGTCGTTCTCAGTAGTCTCACCACCCCAGTTCCAAAATATCATACCAGCAGCGTGGTAAAGCTTTCCGTACTTGTAGTTCGCCTCGTAGAGACCCGCGCGCACGCCGTCCCCAACATTCTGATGGTAACCGAATTCCTCCACTACGAATGGTATGCCCTGCAAATTCGCCCACGCTCCCACCCTGCGGTAGGCTGATCCGGCAACACCTGTAGAGGCTCCAGCATACGCATGGATCGCTGCAATCCCAATGTAAGGCAACGAGAATATCCTGCGCCACGGAATTCCGCAATGGGGATCATCCATAAATATAAAGCCACCTGACGAGATTAAGTGGTTAGGGTCAACTGCGTGCAATTCGGATGATACCGCACTAAAGAATGCCAGTAATTTATCAGCGCTTGGATTGGTCTTTTCATAATTTGGCGCCGGTACCTCCCCTGCTAATCCATACATGGCAATGTTCTGATTATTGCGGAAATGAGAGCCCACAAAACGAATGAACGCCGACCAATTTGCGGGCTTATAGGGATCTTGATGGTGCGCAATGAGCCAATTTCTATAAGCCGAAAGGTCTAGTTCGGTGTAGACGTGGGCTTGACTATCTAACTTTGTAAGGTAGTCTAGCTGTCGGTATATTTCGGGATTTTGCCATCGCGATTTGGCCGATAGCCAATCTGTCACGCGAAGAACATTGAGATGGCACTTAGCAGCGGCAGCTGTCCACGTCGAAAGGTATTTGTCGACTTCGTTGGCCTTAGATGTGCTTGCAAACGCACCACCAGTAAGGTACCGCTTGCCGTCGTAGGTGAGGTAAAGAGTACCGCCGTAAAGGCGAATTTCACGCGTACCAACAAAAAAATGCATACCCTTTTTGGTGATGAACTGTGCTTTAGCTGCTAATTGCCCTACAATTAATCCTTGCACCATGGCCATTACGGCTAAGGTCGATCCTATGCGTCTCATCTAAGGTTTAGCTCCCACACCGATCTTGAGGCTGATAGTTTCAAGAACTACACTCACATAAACTACCACAATGCAACGGCTTCTCCAATAAACACGAGGAAGTTAACTACTGTAGCAAAAACAGGTTAGGTCCGTCGAACGCAACCTTCTGATTTGACCTTAACCCCCTTGGTTTAGTAGCCTCCCACTGTGCATTGAGAATGGCTGCCGTTACGTTGGGATTGGTTTAAGTAAGCGAGCGCAGGAAACGGGTACTAGAGAGGGAGGAACCCAGAGGGACAACGAACGGTGAAAAAAGCTGGGGGACATGGATTCGAACCATGATTAACGGCTCCAAAGGCCGCTGTCCTGCCGTTGGACGATCCCCCAACGAAGTCGCCTGCAGTATACACTTAGCTTAAAACGAGTGTCAAGGATTTTAGCTCTCTGATTTGAGTTTAAGTCGGTATAGCTACCAATTCCCGATAGGTAACAAGCCTGAAATTGCCTGCCGATTGACGATGGTGGTAGCCCGGGCCAGCAGGTTTGTAATGACCGAACCGGATGATAACCGCTGACACCGCACTATCTCACGAGTTATATACTAGAAAATACCAATAAGAACCGTCTGTCCACATTTGGCTTCACAGGATTTATCGGTTGAAACCCAATGACAATTCCATTTGTAATTTGGCCCCGTGAAAGTTGCAAATACCCGGTTGCAGGCAGCCCCCACGGTGAAACACAGCTGCCTCAAATCCTGCGGGGCCCTGCAAGGCGACATACCAGGTTGCATTACAGGGCCACCGTAATCTCGCGCTGAAAGAGCTAGAGAGTGGCAATTGGTCGACCACCAACGCCTTGGTTCATCCCCGTATCCTACACACCTGGAATGTGGATCGGTACATCCTTCAGTTTCAAGCCTTGCTTCAATGCAGTTGCACCAACGAGGTCAACGGTCTTGTTGAGCCCGATGATCTGGGCAGCATTGAACTTGTGAGCTTTCAGGTCGGTGCCAACGGACGAAAAGGCGCTCTGCATATGGTCGAGCGAACCGGCAAGCTTGTGCAACAGCGGACTCTTGCTCACGTGCGCGAGGTGGTCTGCGGCTTTCAGGCGATTGTAAGCAAACAACAGGGCTACGCCGGCCTTCAGTAACGCCTTGTCATGATGAGGGGTCGTGCGGGCGAAGGAGCCAGCATGATAAGGCGCCCATACAAAGTGGTGAAAGGAAAAGAATGCAACGCCGATATCCGTAGCGAAGCGTGTCTTATCTAGAAATGCGTTCGATGGCTTTAGTGTGGCCCCAAACATTGCCGCACACAACCCACAGATGCACAGGCCCTTGTAAGTCCTAACCATATTCAACGTCCCTCCATTGATTCTCATGTTAACCCGACGAATACACTATGCCATATAGTCTGCGATGCGCACATATTTAGTGCCTTGGCTCTTATATGGCGCGAATTTATTACGCCAAATTTCGAAACCTGGTTTCGTCCAATATCGTCTCCGCTCTGTCACTAATTGTGGGCGTTAGGCTATTGCAGGACAACACAACGATCTCGGCGAATAATATCACGGTTAGGGAAATCATTTTTGGGCAATATTGTGCATTCAAATAGAAACCTGGAGAATCCGAATGACACTAACTCAACGCCAACGCCTTAGCATCCCCCTTTTTTGCGCTATCGCGACGTCCATGGCAATCACTCCCGTTCTCGCCGCCCGGCCCACGTCTCGGCAAAGCGGCAGGGCGACTGCAGGGCAATTGGAAGCGAGCATCCGATACGCTAAAAGCAAGGTCTATCCTGCCCTGGTAAACATCTTCGTTGTGTTCAAGTATTACGACAGCGGGCGTGCCCACAGGGACCTTGCGGCCGGCAGCGGTGTGATCGTCAGCCCAGACGGGTACGTTATTACAAACTACCATGTAGCGGCGCATACCACACACATTGTCTGCACACTTGCAGACCATCGCTCGTTCGATGCCGAAGACGTTTACAATGATGCGCTGACAGATATTAGTGTTTTAAAACTCCGACTGCCTACAGTTAACGGACACAAGGAAACGGTACCTTACGCAAGATTTGGAGACTCCAACGCACTTAAGGTTGGCCAGTTCGTTATTGCAATGGGTAATCCAGAGACCCTCTCGTCATCGCTTACCTTCGGTGTGGTGAGCAATACACAACGCGTCTTTACCAACTTCACGGGCACTCGAATAGAGAGCCAACAGTTGGATGACGGTACATCAACTGGGTTGCTGACTCGTTGGATTCAACACGATGCCCTAATCCTTCCTGGAAACTCTGGTGGACCACTCGTGGATCTCAACGGTCATGTCGTCGGCATTAATGAGCTTGGCGGAGATGGTATGGGTTTCGCCATCCCGTCATCTATCGTCCGAGCGGACTATCACGAGATTAGAGCTTCCGGTCACATTGTCCGTGCAGAGTTGGGTATGCTGCCGGTGCCTGTAAAAAAGCTCGGGCGCTCTACTGGCACTCTAGTCGCCGCAGTGCTTCCTAAATCGCCTGCTGCCAAGGCGGGACTAAAACCAGGCGACATTCTTCTCTCTATTGACGGCCACCCTACCAACACAATGTTCATGGAACAGGTTCCGCTGTTGTACCAGTTGGTGGCTGGAATGCATCCTGGTACCGTGGCACACTTAAAGGTAGCGCGCACCGGGCGCATCCTTCACCTAAATGCCGTGCTTACCACCATGACGCCGGTGGTCGGCAAGGAGGAGTCCATCACGCCATTAGGTATCTCCGTTCGCTCAATTACGCCGATGATGGCACTCCAATATCACCTCGCGAACACCAATGGAGTACTTGTGACGGGCATTCGGCCTGGCTTCCCTGTTGACTCTGGACAGCCAAAACTAGGTTACCACGACATCATTACCTCTGCAAATGGCGAGCAAATAGCGTCACCTGCAGCGTTGGCCAAGTTCGTTGCTAACAACAAAGGCGCCAAGTCGATTGTAATAGGTTATATTCATCAACGTGAACATCGTATGTCTGTCGTCAAGATGACGAATAGCACTACCGTCAACGACGATAACACGGAATTGCCACATGCCTGGTTAGGTATTAAAACTCAAGTGCTCATACCAGAAATCGCTTCGGCACTGCACCTAAAGGGCAAATCAGGCTATCTGGTTACTGAGGTGCTCCCCTATACAGATGCTGCCGCATCAGGCCTCAGACGGGGTGACATAATCACTGGTCTTAACGGTAGCGCACTGGAGGCTAATCGCCTGCAGGATGACCAGATGTTAACGCAGGATATAGAGAATCTGACAGTCGGCGATGAAGCGACTCTGCAGATACTGCGCAACGGCCGCCCACAGCAGATCAAGGTACACCTGCAGGCTACACCAACGGCTGAGTCCCAGGCCAAGACGTACAGGGAACATTTCCTAGAGTGCACAGTGCGTAACCTCACTATATTCGACAAGAGTGAACACCACTGGAAGAAGTCTCAGGCCGGCGTTTTGGTCTCCGATATCACCGAGGGCGGATGGGCGAGCATCTCAGGGCTTAACCTGGATGACCTTATACTCTCGGTGAACGGCAAGTCTGTAGCTAACGTCCAGCAATTTAAGACGGTGATAAACAGTGTGATATCCAAGAGACCAAACGTCATCACACTATTCGTAAAACGAGGTTATCTCACAGACTATGTATTCGTACAGCCAGACTGGGCCTCGCAAAGTCACGTAGGTAAGGAAGGTAAATAGATACATGAAACGTATGTCGCTTCTCGCATTAAGCCTGGCGCTTGCCTGTTCTCCTGTTGTTGCGTCGGCTACTGCTGCGCAAGAGATGCAAACTGTCATGCAGAATGCACCGTCCATTGTTACCGTGAAGATCGTGATGACGACTCAGATGGGTGAAGGCAGTTCGGTACAGAATCAGGAGAGCTCCACGTCAGCGCCGGGAGTCGTGGTGGAACCCAATGGACTTATTATGCTCTCGAAATCGAGCTACTCCATGGATAGCCTAGCCTCAATGTTTGGCGAGGACACCTCAGGATTCAAAGTCAAAACAACTCCTACCAGTTTTAAGGTCACCGTGGGCAACGAAAGTCATGAATACAGCGCCGTACTAGCCGCCACAGACGATATTCTGGGCCTTGCATTTGTACAGATTACCGATCTTGGCACGCGCAAACTTCAAACAGCAGATTTCAGTCCTGTGGTGACTCCTGTAGTGGGCGATGCGGTATTAAGCGTTACGCGACTGGCTAAAGGATACGATTTTGCACCTGTCGTGCATCGCGGAAGAATAGCTGGCAGCATCACACTCCCCAGAAGCGCCTTCATTCTCGATGGCGTACAGGGCATTCCAGGCCTCCCGGTTTACACTGGCGACGGCAAGGTGCTTGGTGTAATCACCTACCTAAAGCCCACCATTTCTGGTGCTGATGGCAGCCCAGGAATGCTGCAGGCGCTAACTGCCCTATTCTCCGGCGGCGGGTTATCAGCCCTTATGCAGTCGTTCGTTGTTCCCAACACGACTGTTCGACCAGTGATAGCTCAGGCAGAGCAGCGGGCAATCACCATTCTTGCAAAGCCAACTTCCGCTGCAACAGCCCCGCAGGCCAGCGGTAGTAAAGCCGCACCAAAGTCATCAACAAAATAGTTGACCGAGCTTCTAAAAGGTGGAACCAACATGGCAGTCATGACGGGCCTTTCTGGTAACGAAATATTCTGCTTGCGCAAGAAGGATCTCCTTCCCGGTGATCTTATCATTGGAAACAGTGTCTACTCAATGGGTGTGTTCGGTAGCATTGGATCGGGACTGAAAACGCTGATGGGTGGCGAAGTAACGCAAGTTACTGAGCTGATACACGATGGCCGAGCGCAATCACTTGCGCGAATGGTATCTGAGGCTGAACGAAGAGGCGGAGTCGGCATAACTGGTGTAACTAGTGAGCTGGTTCATCAGATGGGTAACATCGAATTCCTGTCTGTGGGTTCCACACTGCACCGAGAGAACGTTACAGCTGAACGTTTGCAGTTCTCCTCCTCTGCTGATGGCCAGGAGTTGTACTGCCAAATGGATTGCGGTTTTCAACCAGTGCGGTTTGTGTTTGGTAACGTCGCCTACTCCATCGGTGTAGGCGGAGGTCTAATGGGTTCGTTACGCAGCCTCGGTAAGGGTGAGGTCAAGGAATATTCCCAGGTGTTTAACGATACTCGTCATCGGGCACTTGCTCGTATTACTGAAGAGGCCATAAGGGCTAGTGCCAATGCAGTGGTAGGGATACGAATTAACATTCTTCCCTTCCAGGGAATGCAGGAGATGATCATGGTGGGCACCGCCTCTAATCACCCGGCGCTACCACCCACTGGTGACGGGCACCCCATAACCAGTGACCTTACCAATGAAGAGATGTGGAACCTCATTCACCTCGGGTACATGCCTATACGGCTTCTTCTAGGTGTATCCGTGTACTCATTGGGAGTCATTGGAGGCGTAACCGCAGCCCTAAAGGGACTGGGACGCGGCGAAATAAGCGAACTAACTAATCTGATCTATCAGGCACGCGAGAATGCAATCGAACGCATTGCAAGTGAAGCAAGTGCCATTGGAGCAGATGATGTGGTGGGCATCCGCACCTATGTCTATCAACTCGGAGGCAACATGATCGAGTTTATGGCCGTGGGTACCGCCGTCAAACGAATGGCCAATCTTACCACAGTGTCCGATTCGCTTCCGCCGCAGGCAATTATTCAGGACAAGGCCACACTCATAAACACAGCAGAAACCGCACTGGGCCGTACACTTAACACTCAGACCACGCAGTAATTGCTGCTTCGCCGCATAATCGGCCCTCTTTAGAGGGTCCGATTATGCGCATTAATTCACTTTTATGAAACTCGTCACCAAATTACCTACGGTTCATAACATCATCTCAGATTATTTTAATATAAACTTCACATTCCCTTAACAGCCCCTTAACCCGCACATTACTACAATAAACTGTTCCGCCCAAATGTTGCAGCAAACACGTGTTTGCCAACGCGCCTTTATGGTGCCCCGGCAACAATGGAATAATCTCATCATCAGGATGCGCAGATGAAACGACAAGGTTTTACCCTTATTGAATTGCTCGTAGTAATCGCGATTATTGCAATCCTCGCCGCAATCCTCTTCCCGGTCTTTGCCCAGGCTCGAGAAGACGCACGACGAACGGTCTGCCTCAGCAACGTGAAGCAAGTCGGTCTTGCCATGGCAATGTATGTTCAGGATTACGACGAACAGACTCCCACTATTCTTGGTCCGCGAGGAAGCAACACCTCCTACCAGATTGACTGGTACGTTCAGCTTTACCCATATGTAAAGAACATGCAAATGTTCTTCTGCCCAGATCGCACAGAATATACACTGGATAATCAAGGGGATACGTGCAACGACTCCTTTGACTATGCAACAGGCACCCGGTTTAACACCGAGGATAGATGCATAGGCTATGGATATAACTGGGGAATTACATCGAACACCAGCTCAGGACTGGTTTACGGTCGCACCAATACTTCCCAATGGCGCGTAAACGCCGGCAAACCCTTAGCCGCTCTTAACTCGCCATCGGAAATGTTCGCATTCGGAGATACTGGTGATAGCCCACGTTACACAATATGCGTGAACTACAACATTCAGTACTACGCCATTGGGGCGCCGCTTCGGCACGGCGGCAGGTTCAACATGGCTTTCGTAGACGGCCATGCGAAAAGTGTCCTGTTCAGAGGGGCTACCTGGACAGACGGTTCACCATTTGGTTTACCAGCCAGCCAGAGCGATGCCGACATGTACTGCGATAATCCCGACTCTGTAGACCCCAACGTGGGAATGACATGCCGCAATTTCGTCAGCTACATCTACCAGAACAGCAAGTTCTGGAACTAACTCACTCACGTAACCCCAAGAACCCGACCGAATCGTACTGTGCAAAGGCGCACAGTACGATTCGCGTTCACAAGACGAGAATCTCATGAAAACAATCATCGCAGCGATGCTCGCCGTTTGCACGACCCTGGGTGCATCCGCTCAAACGCCTCTGCCTCAAACGCACTTGTCCGCATCAAATTGTGCTGACTACTCCGCTACCGTGATAGGCTTTCACCATGCACGCTATGCACCGGACGGTACCCTTCTCCCTTGGACACCCTGGAGAACCGCCATTCGCAAGGAGATGCAATGGTATAAAGGATGCCCGATCGTGGATGGATACCCTAGGTTCATCACCGTTACGTTCATGGACGGTAACTACCACTGGTACCGTAAACGACCCGATACGATCCCCGCAATGCAAGACGGTATGGGCATTCTTTCGTACTTAAAGTATTACAATTTCGAACATAAGAAGAATCCCATTTACCTCAAAATCGCCAAAGAGATGGGTAATTTCCTGGTGAACGACTGCAACACACCCAACTTTGGAAAATGGCCCGGTTTCACTCGATCTACAGGAAGAGTCGGTGAACTACCACTACCAGCAAACTGCGGATCGCAAAGTGACCATCCCTATGAGATACAGCCTGACAAAGGTGGGCTCGCAGGATGGGCACTACTTCAACTGTTTAGAGCAACCGGCAACAAAACATATCTTAACCAGGCTCTGCACAACGCACGCGTGCTTGCAGCTAACATGGTGCCAGGTTCGGCTACGGCGTCGCCCTGGCCATTCCGCGTGGATTTCAGAACCGGAGAAGGACGCGGTCCAGTCTCTGCAGACATGTCGTTTCCATTGCGCCTATTCAATGGCCTAATTCATCAGGGTTATCCAGAATTTGAGACACCCGCAAAAACACTATGGGCCTGGATACTAGATTACCAACTTCCCAGCGCAATGGGTACGGGTTCCCTGTGGACACAATTCTTCGAGGACTATGACAAGTTAGACAACCGCAATTCGTGGTCTGCAATGAACCTGGCCCGTTACCTCATCGAAAAGCGATCAGCATTCGACCCGTCCTGGAGAGAGCACGCTCACACACTTATTCAGTTCGTTACTCGCAACTTCACTGGATTGCGAGATGGTGTGCCCGTTTGCGGAGAACAGGACGGCGACCACGAACCATGGGGCGGGGCCAACTCCACCTACGGCGCCGTGCTGGCAATGTATTCGGCCGCAACAGGCTCACATGAATACGAACTACTAGCTCGTGAGTCTCTAAATTTTGGGCTGTATGCCATCGACAGTGACGGCTGCCCCGGTCAGAATGCACTTGCTGCGTTGCGAGGCGGTTGGCAGGAAGACGCCCATACCGATAAGATACATAACTACGTAGATGCCATGAATGCCTTCCCATCATGGGGAAGATAGGGTTCAATCGTTGCAGATACAATAATTGAAACCGCTCATTGTTTCGGCATTCTAATTTACTTACTGCCAGCTCCGTTGTGCGTCACAAGTGCGCAACGGAGCTGCGCCGCTTTTGTTAGTTCAATGGTAGAATAGATTACTCGTATTACTGGCAGCGAGAAATTGCCATGCCGAAACAATAGATCCTCGAAGTGCTCAATAGTAACCAACAAATTCGTCATTGCTGACTGCACATCCGGCTCATCGACTGCAGATGGGGGGTTCTAATACATGACATCCTTGCAAATTCCGATGAGAAACCGTCCCGTGTATCTACAGACCGACTCGCAACGATTGGTCGTTCTGGTTCGTGGTGAACCATTCATGACTTATGCCTATGGACCAGGCAGGAGTCCCGCAGTAGATGTGCTATGTGCAGCAGACAATAGGCAGGTTGCAGGGTGTAACAATGGCGCTCCCGCGATCACCATAGGCCACTCGAGCGTAAATCAAGTGTCGTATTTGGACGGTGGCTTGGGTTCTATAGAGCCACATGAGATCATAGTGAGACGTGGAATATATTCCGCAGGCTTCGTACATCACCTGGTTTGGCGCGACAACCTAAGACGAGGAGTGATCGCCGAATCTCGCCGGCTACGGGTTATAGCTGGGCCCTGTGAAGGCGGAATACTGGATCTCACAATACGACTTACTCCCCTATTGTCGACGGGCGTCATTTTTGCTGCGGACGGGCATGATCTTCTCCAAATCCACCTTGCATCCTCCCTTTTCAGTACACAAATTGGTCAGATGCGCGACGAACACGGACGGTGCGGGTGGGAAGAGGTAAACGGCAGGATCTCACGGTGGGTATCGGTTGACGGAGTCGTGCGCGGTGAAACCGTTGGCATCGTAGTCCTGGACCATCCCCGCAATCCATTCCATCCTACCACCTGGCATGCCGACCAGCTAGGTACTCTGTCACCGTCTCCAATAATTTGGGCTGGTGTTGAGGAGATATTGACCAAGCCGGTCGTTTTACGTTACCGAGTTCTTACTCATTTAGGATATGTGGAGGCAGGTTGGTCGCACGCTAGGTTTCTGGAGTACGCCAGTGAACCGTCAAACGAAAACTTTGGAGACTAATCTTGACCGATTTGCTTGCTGTAAACAATCTTCAAGTCGGCTTCCGCGGCGTCGAGGGCCCCATGGTTGTACGAGGTGTGTCATTCACTCTTCTGCCGGGTGAAACTGTAGGTCTTGTCGGGGAGTCCGGATCGGGTAAAAGCCTCACTGCTCAGGCAATAATGGGTCTTCTTCCGGCGGCAGCATCAATTGGTAAAGACTCCAGTATCGTCTTTCGTGGCACCGAACTAGTACGTGCTTCCGCAAAGCAGCTACAGGAACTACGCGGCAGCAGGATTGCTATGGTTTTTCAAGACCCGTTCTCAAGCCTCAATCCAACCATGAAGCTTGGCGAACAGGTAGCAGAAGTGCTGCGGATGCACAAGGGAATGAATAAACGAAACGCGCTTGCGAGGACCGCAGAACTCTTTGACCTGGTTCGCCTGCCAGATGCAAAAACCAAGGTTTCACTTTATCCGCACGAGATCTCTGGCGGCCAACGACAACGCGTACTGCTCGCAATGTCCTTTGCCTGTCGTCCAGAACTGTTGATTGCTGATGAACCCACGACCGCTTTAGACGTAACCGTTCAGGCACAGATATTGGCACTGATGCGCGAGTTGGCAACAGAGACCCAGTGTGGGGTTCTGCTGATCACCCACGACTTAGGAGTGGTGGCCGAGACCTGCCAGAGAGTGCTTGTGATGTATGCCGGCCAGATTGTAGAGTCCGGTAGTGCCCAACAGGTACTTACAGCGCCTCTGCATCCGTACACACAGGGGCTGCTAAAGGCATTACCGCCGTTAGACGGCGATCGAGTGACGCGACTCTATTCCCTACCCGGTCAACCACCAAATCTCGGCCTCGGTATTCGCGGTTGTTCATTTCTTGAACGATGCCCAATTGGGCGCAACGATCCCTGTAGCATTGAAGAGCCAGCACTACGAGCCATAGGGCACTCTGGGCAGAGTGTGCGATGCCATCTGGCAGGCTAACACTCAATTAGGCCATGAGCCGATTGATCATTTCAGCCGCTTTCCCAATTTGTGCGTAACTACGGATTTTGGCACAATGCTTATGGCTCCATCAATCTCTAGCATTGCGATATCCACATCCGAAATGTCACCGATACCATGCTGCCTCATGGCCGCCAGCACCTCTTCCTCGGTAACCTTCTCGCGCCGCATGGCAGCGTCCATCCAATGGCCGTGATTAACTAATAGGGTTGGTGTTCCGACCATACGCTGCTCAAGACGAGGAAGCTTTACAAATAACTTCGTCATAAGTGCGCCGAGAACGATTAGAGTACCGCTTGAAACCATACCGGGTGTGAGATTACCGTTACCATTGGTCATTGCATTCTGCACACCGTTTGCGATGGCCATAATCATGGCGAGGTCGTATATGTTCATCTGACCTATTTGCCGTTTCCCAAGAACCCTAAAGAGTAGTAGCAGAGTTAGGAATACAATCCCCGTGCGAGCAGCAATAAGCGAAAGAAAGTACAAAAAAGCATGGCTCAAAGCAAATTTTCCCCTTATACGCACATAACTTTTGCCAAAAACTAACGGCCTGCCCACATTGGTGTCTGCAGCCAGTATCTCTAATGTTACCGCAACTTATAGGCTACCATGATATAGCCCCGTTGGTTTTCGGCTTTTGCTGGCGGCAATAATAAGGCGATTCTCACGTTCGTACTCCAGAGGTTGCCTCAGACGACTGTAAACGCTCATTCACTCTCTGCCGTTACCAACGAAAATACTCTCAATTGCCGATCTTTCACGTGCGCGAAACCAGGTTGGCGATGAGTGCTAACCAGGTGAACCTCCCACGACAGCCCAGGGGCAATCCCGCCAATGTACGGTGCACGCGGGTTAGTTGACGAAGCCGCGGCAAGAATGTACAATGGCGTCAATTATTCAGGAGGAGATCAAGTTGCCACGTTTCTTAAAGTCGCTTGTTAAGCTTATCACAGCCACAGGCGTTCTCGTCGGTGCCATTGTCACCTGCTCGGCTCAAACCATCTCAGTAAATACAAATAGGGTGATAATAGGGAAATTCATGGGCTTGGGAGTTCAATGGGATCCGTTTGAATACCAGCCAACGCCTTCGGAGTGGCGGACAATAACGACCCGCATGGCGTTCTGCAAACCCGGCTACCTGCGCGTTATGTGGACGGCACCGTCCTATTGCTTGGGATTCAGAACCGATGGAACGCCAGAATATGTATGGCAAAAGGGATTTTCTGCCAAACGGACGGAGCTAAACAAACTTTGCGCCATATTACAGTTTGCTCAAGATCACAACGTACGCGTTTTGCTTGGTGAATGGTCACCGCCAATCGGACTAATTGGTAACGAAACAAACCCTGTGTGGGCACGAATGACTGTGGACCTGCTGCACTATCTTCGTGACACACGCGGCTTTACCTGTATTCGCTACTACAATGCGATTAACGAACCAAACGGCAACTGGTCTGGCAATAAGGACTACCCAACATGGGTAACGGTCATAAAAAATCTACATGCAGCATTTGTAAAGGCAGGTATCTCTAAACAGGTTCTTATCATTGGACCCGATACCACCGGCAACTCTTCGTGGATGGAGCCGTTTAACTGGCTTGACCAATCAGTAAGAGACCTAAACGCGCAAATTGGAGCCTGGGATTTACACTGGTATGCACTAGATCCTGAAGTGTATAACGATGTGATGGAAAAGATTCTAACTGCCAAAACCAAGATGCTCGAAGCAGCCGGCCCACTAGCCGCGAACAAGCAGAGGTTCATGGGAGAATCCGGTATGCTCACGGGTCGAATTAATGGCGACCAGCAACCGCGCGTGAAGACATTTTCTTACGGCGTAATAATGTCTGATTATTGTGCTCAGGTCGCTCGCGCTGGATGGATGGGAGCCTCAGCCTGGGATCTGGATGACGCTATGCATACGGTTCATGGCTACAAGAATCCACCAGACGCGCTTACACTAAAAGTCTGGGGCTTTTGGAATTCTGAGGGGGCGGCGATGGGCAATCCTTCTGATTTTAATATAAGGCCGTGGTTTTACACATGGTCGCTTATGTCGCGCCTCTTTCCGCGTGGTTCGCAGATAGTCTACTCCAGTGCACCATCGTTAGCCCGGTTCCGAAACGTGGCTGGCGTTTTAAGCAAAGATGGTAAGAGGCTGGTGTCTATTATGCTGGTAAACGACGACAATCGCTCCAGAACGGTTACTGTGAACGTTCCTTCGGCGGGCCGAAATGTCACGCTCGAGGTTTACCACTATTTTAGAAACGATCGACCTATTAACAAAATGGGGTTCCCAGTTCCTGCCGCGATTATGCGTCACGTTAACCTACGTAAAGGTTTACGGCTTGATCTTCCATCCTTAGGCGTAATCTTCCTAACTGAACAGAAAGGCTGATTTAGAGTGTTTTCAGGCGGTAGGTTACACCGCCTGAAAACTATGGCAGGCGCAAGCCACGATAGTGATGATGGCTCCGTTGGACAACTGCCTGCGATGGAACGACACTAATAGTACCGTCGACTTCGAGGATGCACATACGGGCGTCTGCAACGGATTTTATGCCGTGTTCGCGCAGCGCAGCGAGTATCTGCTCGGGGGTAACGCCTTCCTTGCGCATATGAGATTCAATCATCTCGCCGTCATTCACTAACAAGGTTGGCTCGCCCACCATCACGTGTTCCAATTGGGACGATCTGCTCATCGCTAGAGTAAGTAGTCGGTTCCAAAAAAGCAACGTCAATGCTGCAATGATCCCGCCCACCAGAGAGCTGTCACTTCCAACCATGGAGTTTTGTACAGCATTTGCGAGTACAATGATTAGCACAAGGTCGTAAATGTTCATCTGGCCAAGTTCGCGCTTACCCATAAGGCGCAGGCCTGCTACCAGAAAAAAGTAAATTATCGTAGTTTTACCGGCAATAGCCGCCCCGCCTGCGAGATCAGGATGGGTGAACACAGCGGAAAGCCATTGGGTCATTTTCGGTATTCAAGCCTCTCGTAGCTGAGGATATTCTGACATGAGCGATCTTTTTCAAGTAGTATGGCACACTGCCGCAATATACCTATTTCTCATTGTGATGCTTCGTCTCGTTGGCAAGCGCCAAATGGGCCAGTTAAACGCGATCGATCTTATCGTCATCATTTTACTTGGCAGCGCCGTTGAGACCTCGATGGTGGCAGGAGACGTTTCGCTTCCTGCCGGTTTGGTCTGTGTTACTGTGCTGCTTCTGCTTAATCGTGCCTTTGCTTACTGCCTACTCCATTCCAAACGATGGAGGCACATTGTCGTTGGCTCACCAATCGTACTTGTCAACCACGGGCATTTAGTTTACGAAAACTTAAAGCGCGCCGGGCTCACGGAGGCGGATGTCCGCGAGGCCCTTAGAGAGCGCGAGGAAACTCGGCTGCGCAATATCCAGACAGCAATACTGGAAACGGACGGCACAGTAACAGTCATACCAAAACCGGTTACCGGTCCGGATGCCCACCTCGAAGCAAAACCGTCTGTTCATCAACTGAAGACCGTTGCAAACACCCCTTCAGCACCTTCTTAAACTCACATCTGCGGTCAACCAGTTTCGCCACGACCGCAGCTCGATCATCACGACGAGCTGGCGGTGCTGGTGCGATAGTAAAGGAGCCAGTAGATATCATACCGATCCTTCACCACGCCACTGACTGCGCCCCAGAACTGCTCGGTAAGAGGCAACAGCACATTACCACCGTCCGCCAGCTTTTCAAATACGGTGGCGCACTCCGTCGAATCATCTAGTTCTACGGTAAGAGTGACTGCCGAACAGTTGCGCTGCAGAGGGAGGTCCGCGTCTGCTCCCATAATCACGAACTGGCCATTACATAGTACCGACGTCACAACATTTGCCTGCTTGTCAACGGGGTGTAAATGCGCCACGGTGGTCTCACCAATTGTTGTGATACCTAACTCGCCTCCGAAGCACTTTTGATAGTAGCCCATAGCCTCTCGGCAGTTTCCATTGAAATTAAGGCACGGTATGGCAGGCCCCATCTGTCCTTTTTTCCTTTCGAGAGCAATGTGAGCTTTGCGGTGCCAGCATATTCGCGAGACACTGCAAAGCTCAAACGGTACCTAAGCCAAATTCCCCTACTCGGCCGGCTCGCAGATAATACTCCAGGTGACGCCGTACTTGTCGGTGACGGCGCAAAAGACCGGAGCAAAGAAAGTTGGTGATATGGGGTGCAGTACCTTGCCTCCTGATCCCAGCGCCTCAAAGTACCGATTTGTCTCGTCTGCGGTCTTGACACTCAAGACGAGTGAGACCTGACTGCTTCCCTCGGAATTCTGTTGAGTGCTACC
The DNA here is from genome assembly GCA_027450145.1 of Chthonomonadaceae bacterium. Taxonomy (GTDB): domain Bacteria; phylum Armatimonadota; class Chthonomonadetes; order Chthonomonadales; family Chthonomonadaceae; genus JAJZFK01. The sequence continues at coordinate 15,919 of DAIDKH010000004.1, forward strand.
AGGCTGTAGTCCCGTACCGAGTATTCTCAGCGTGGGAGACTTTAACTCGCAGTGCATCACTTCGTCCTGCAGCTCCTTAGGCAGTTCCGAGGCCATGGGAGTATCGGCTACTTTCAGAAAAGAGAGCTCTCCTCCAAAGACTGTTTGGTAAAAGCCCATTGCTTCACGGCAAGTTGGTCCTAATCCAAGATAAGGGTAAATCGCTGTCATGTTAATCTCCAGTCAATTGGATGCACTGCCCGTAACCGGCAGGCCTGTAATCTCGATTACGGGTCGAATCTCGATAGTCCCCGTCCGTGCCATGGGAATTCTGGCAGCTGCATTCATGGCATCGTCCAGATCTGTGGCGTCAATCAGAAAATACCCACCCAACTGCTCCCGCGTCTCGGCAAATGGCCCATCCGTAACAAGCCGCTTGCCGTCCCGCACCTGCAGCTTTGTTGCAGTGGACGTGGGGTGAAGTGGATGCGCAGAGATATACTTGCCACTATCGTTCAGCTCATGAGCCAATGTGCAACTCTCAACATAACACGATTCCCGCTCAGCGTCACTTCGCTCACACTCTTCTCCATAAATCAACAGCATGTATTTCATCGTATCATCTCCATTACCGTCTGGCTAAGGGCCGCACGGCCCTCAGAGAATGTTTAGCCCCCCGCCATCGCCCCTACGATATAGAACGGCTCTTTGCCCATTTGGACTGCGTCGGGCAGTGACCTATCCATTCCGTCATGTGAAATGTCTTCACCACAGGCGAAGAAGCGCACAAATGCGCGTCGCCTGCCCGTTGCCGGATCTCGGATAGTCCCCCGTAGTGCGGGGTACTGGGCCTCCAAGGCATCCACAATGCTAGTTGGCGTCGGTGGTGCGGAAAGGTCCAGATGCACATCCTCCGTGATTCTGGCTAGCGTTCGCAGTTGTACCGGAAGGACGACGGTGATCATGGTATCACCTGTGCCTCTACTGAGAGGACTGCTGGCAGGTCACGACAAACCGCTACCCACGAATCGCCCTCATCTGCGGAGGCGTAAACCTGACCGCCTGTTGTACCGAAATAGACACCGCATGGATCCATTGTATCTACGGCCATGGCGTCCCGCAGCACGTTCACGTAACAATGTTCTTGCGGTAAGCCCTGCGTAAGCGGTTCCCACTCATTTCCGCCTGTGCGCGAGCGATATACGCGTAGTTTGCCCTCGGGTGGATAGTGCTCTCCGTCGCTCTTAATGGGCACCACGTAAACGGTATCAGGCTGATGCGCGTGAACTGCGATGGGAAAACCAAAGTCTGAGGGGAGGTTGCCGCTGATCTCACTCCACGAATCGCCGCCATTCTCCGTTTTCATCACATCCCAATGTTTCTGCATATACAGTACATTTGGCCGTGCAGGATGCATTGCAATGCTATGAACACAGTGACCAACCTCCGCGGCAGGGTCCGGCAGCTCATAGGGGGATACAAGGCCGCAGTTGATAGGCTTCCATGTCTGTCCAGCGTCCAGACTGCGGAAGGCGCCGGCAGCTGATATCGCTACGTAAATGCGGTTAGAATCGTTGTGGTCTACAAGGATGGTGTGTAGACACATACCACCTGCGCCTGGCTGCCATAAACTCCCCTTCACGGCCCTCAACCCCGGCAGCTCTTGCCACGACTTGCCGCCGTCACGTGATAAGAACAGCGCAGCGTCCTCGATGCCAGCATACAGGAAGTCTGGATCCGTGCGAGACGGCTCAAAGTGCCAAACACGCTTGAATGCCCACGGATGAGGTGTTCCATCGTAAAACATGTGGGTACCAACCTCGCCGTCATAGGCAAATTCGTTGTTCACCGTCTCCCAGGTTACACCGCCGTCATCGCTGCGTTGCACGACCTGACCGAACCATCCGTGAGTTTGTGAAGCATACAGCCGGTTAGAATCCGCGGGTGAACCTTTTATGTGGTAGACCTCCCAACCACCGAACAAAGGACCATTTACGTGCCAGTCCTTGCGCTGTGCATCTGCCGTAAGGATAAATGCACCCTTGCGTGTACCCACTAATAAACGTACGTTGCTCATAACCAACTCCTGTTGAATTGCCGAGTAGGCAAACTTGGGTTCACCACGAATCCGTTCTACCGGTAGCCTGTTTTAGCGTTTGTTTTCGTGCTGATCCAGCAGCTTGTAAGATTGCTCTGCAACCGCCGATGCAAAATCTTCCGGCGAATAGATTTGCCGTAGCTCCAGCACTTCGCCATGGAGCATAGGCGCACGTTTCGCCCAGCTCACAGCTTCTTCCTTTGAACCAACCTTCCAGATCCAATAGCCACCGACGAGTTCTCTTGACTCGATAAATGGTCCATCTGTCACGATGGGACTCCCATCAGAAAATCGCACGCGGGCACCCTTGGAAGAGGGCTGCAATCCATTCATGTCCATCAAAACGCCAGCTTCCGCCAACTCCTTGTTGAATTCACCCATCTTGATCATCGTTTCTTCATCCGGTAGTTTCCCCGCTTCAACGGCGGGATCGCCCGGGTATACAATCACCATGAATTCCATGTTTTGCTCCTTTTACTGACATCGCGGACCAGGGTTCCACCCCAACGGGATGAATTCATCGCGGCTCGCTCATTAAGTAGTCGAAACGACCATCACAAAATCGACACCGTGTCCTCAACATTTCATAAAATTGTTGAATTTGTTGGTGTCGGGTGTAGAGAATCACGGCGTTCCTGCAGAAAGCGTACTTCTGCGCCCTGAGTGGTAAGTTGCATTGCTCTATCGTAGGCAGCTGCGGCTTCCTCCACACAACCGGTGCGGCGCAATAGCTCGGCCCGCGACGAGTGAAGAAGGTAATAGTCTTCCAGAACGCCTTGCGAACAAATCTCGTCAAGAAGCGCGAGGCCAACCGCCGGCCCATCACGCATGGCTACCGCTACCGCTCTGTTCAACGCAATTACGGGGGAAGGATCCGCTAACACCAGTCGATCGTAGTACGCGACGATTGAGGCCCAATCTGTTTCCTTTGGGCTGAAAGCGCGAGCGTGCACCGAAGCGATTGCAGCCTGAAGCCAATAGACCGAAGGGGTTGGCTCCTGAATATCTGTTTCCAAGAGTGCTAGTGCTTCTTCTATGAATTTACGGTCCCAAAGTGAACGGTCTTGGTCATCCAGCAGAATGATATTGTTATCGCGATCTGTGCGTGCCAACCGCCGTGACTCGTGCAGAAGCATGAGTGCCAACAGGCCCCTGCTGTCGCAGTCCGGCATTAAGTCGTTAAGAAGTCGGGCCAGGCGTATGGCTTCTGCGCACAGGTCGCCACGAGTAAGGGCGTCGCCGTTCGTGGCAGAATAGCCTTCATTAAAGACCAGGTAGATGACCCGCCGTACGACGTGTTGACGCTCGACCAGTTCCTCGCCAGAGGGTATTCGGAAAGGTATGCGAGCATTGCGAATTTTGGACTTGGCGCGCACTATTCGCTGCGCTATTGTGGACGTTGAGCACAAAAAGGCTCTCGCTATCTCTTCGGTACTTAACCCGCAGACCTCCCGCAGGGTGAGGGCCATGTTCGCTGATGTAGATAGAGATGGATGGCAGCAGGTAAAAATAAGGCGCAAAGTATCATCGTCTATCTCTTCGGTTTGAAAGTCCTCATGGACTAGCTGAAGTCGATCGCTTTCACTTGCCAGTTGCGGCAACAGGTCTCGAAACCGGGTCTCCTTTCTCAGCGCATCAATCGCTCGAAAGCGGCCAGTGGAGATCAACCACGCACAAGGATTGTGTGGCACCCCGGAAACTGGCCATTGTTCCAACGCAATAGCAAATGCCTCATGCATCGCCTCTTCAGCAAGATCAAGATCACCCAGTAGTCGCACCAATGTAGCAAAAACGCGGCGTGAATGGCGCGAGTACATCCGCTCTAACTCGAGTCTAACTTCGTGTTCAGATATGTCTCGCATCTGCCTTTGTCCCCGAATCACCCTATTGGCGCGAAGCAACCGCACCACCCAAATCGCTAACGTCAATCGTAAACACTACAAGGTGCCAGTCCACTCATAATTTGTCGTGTCTACAAGGAAGCCAAATGTAATGACCTACGCTGTATTATAGAATTATTCGCGCTTATTTTACCTCTAATATTGCGACAATGCTGCCGTACTAGATTGTATGCACGTCTTGCCTTGCTGCTAAGCGGGCACATTGCGGGTATTCTCAAAATATCCTTGCTCGTGTACAGGAGTTGTTTTATGCGAGACCTGCTGTTTACGTCGGCTGTGTGCATTGCCAACATTGCCGCGTGTATTGTATCTGTGCCGGCACGTGCTCAATTACAAGTTACTCCAGCCACAACCAGGGCCACTGTTTCGTGGGCAACCGTCCTCCGCAAGTCTGTTACAACGCCCACCCTGCAGGTCGTGGTTAATCCACTGCTTCGGCCGTCGTCTCCCATTAGCCACCGGGCATTTGCCGCACTGAGCCATCTGGGCGCAAACTATGTGCGGTTTGTACCGTGGCTACCCTATCCACGCCTGGCAGTTGCAGAGCTAAAGCCCCCTGCAAATGGCAAAACCTACTGGAACTTCAGCCTCATTGACCCGATGGTGAAGGCGTTTATGAAGGCGACTAAGGGACGTCCTGTCATCATGAATTTCAGCACCGTACCAGAGTGGATGTTCACAACTCCTTCCCCGGTCGCATATCCCAAAGATCCCAATCAGGTAACCTGGAACTACGAGCAGGGAACGGAACTAACGGATACCAGCTTAAACACCATAGCAGACTACTATGCGCGGTTAGTGAGTTGGTATACACGCGGCGGATTTAAGGACGAGTACGGTCACTGGCACCATTCGGGTTATCATTATCACTTTGCATGGTGGGAAGTTCTTAATGAGGTCGATGCTGAACACCACATGAATGTGCAGGAGTATTCTCGCTGGTACGATGCGATCACGGCTGCAATCCACAAGGTCTCTCCAAACACAAAGTTTGTAGGTATTGCGTTGGCCGGTACATCCAACTGGAATCCGGACGATCTCGGCTGGTTCTCGTACTTCATCAAACATCGCCATCACGCGCGCGGGATACCGATAAATATGATTTCGTACCACTTCTACGCAAGCCCGCCAGCAAATTCACCCGCCGCAAAGTGGCCCGGAATAGTATTCAAACAAGCGGACGGGTTTTTAGAACATGTTCAAGAAATCCAAAACGTTCGCCGCCAGTTTAATCCGTCCGTTCAAACCGACATCGATGAGATTGGCACCATGATGCCTAACGACAATGGTGCAGCGGAAGTAAAATCGCTTCTAGGCCCTAGTTCCTACTGGAATTTGAGCGGCGCCATGTTCGCGTATCTTTTTGGAAACCTGGCCGCGCAGGGAATACAGATCGCGGGTGAGAGTCAGTTGATTGGCTATCCAAGCCAGTTTCCCAGCGTTTCCATGGTCAATTGGCAAACTGGTGTACCCAATGCGCGTTTCAGAGTATTAGAACTTCTACACGATAATTTTCGACCCGGAGACGAAATTGTCCGCTCAACAACCAGCAATCCAAATGTCTATGTACAGGGCTTCGTAACTCCTAACGGTGCGCGAAAGGTACTGCTCGTAAACAAAAGGAATAGACCTGTGGCCATAAGCCTGTCACACGCGGCTGGCGGCACCGAAGAGTGGGTGGACGAGGTGACAGCCAGCAGCCGTCCGTCTTACCACACCCTCAAGAGCGATGTCGTTCAATTGGGTGGTCTTGCGGTCTCGGTCGTAACACTCGCCCGAGGGTAATGGCACACCAACGGGGTATGATCCCTGCTAGAGCGGGCAACGTTCCTGACGTTCAGCTGCTCTCGCAGGGGGGTTACGGCCTATCTGCGCACTGGTGTTAAAAAGCAGCGACATACCCTAACTGCCAGCAATGTGTGGGAGCAGATTCAGGCTACGTTACCTACCGTGTCAAAACAGCCATGAACGGCAACAGTAACTTGACGAACGCGGCTTTACGCATGGTATACTAAGTGAGTTGTGGGGCTGTGGCTCAGTTGGGAGAGCGCCTCGTTCGCATCGAGGAGGTCAGCGGTTCGAATCCGCTCAGCTCCATTTTATAGCATTCCGTAGGTTGAAATTGGCGATTGCCGTGCCTCTCTGGCCTCAACAGAGAGGGAAAAATGACAGATTCACAACCACGATCGTGCAAACATGGGTTGTCTGCATTTAACCTAGGAAACCTCAGTTCGACGCACATATAGTTGTACCTTTTCCACAAAATTGCTGTGTGTCCGCCTCCAATGTTCCGATCAGGGCGCACGGTTAAACAGTAATTCCTCTGGTTGCTTGGTAAACGGGCCCCTGGATCAACAAAGCTGCAGCGCTGTTACTCGTACGACAGGTGACAGCCAATAAGGAGTCCTATGCCTAAGACCGCTCTATATGCACCCCGGAATGGCTCATCCGTAACGTTTTCCATCTGAACCTGCAAATAGGGTGTACAATGGGAACACAATATGGCAAAGTATCATAAGTAAGAGGAGAAACATTCTATGTCCAGAGCCGTCGCACAGAAGGAATCGCGCTTGTCTATCCGCGCCTCGGAGCCGGAAAAGGCTCTCCTACGGCAAGCCGCGCAAGCGCGGCACATGAACACAAGCCAATTCGTACTACAGGCGTCCTTAGACGCCGCACGCGCTATTCTGGTTGACCAAACCGAATTTCGCCTACCGCCGGAGCAGTGGAAAGCGTTTTGCGACCGCTTGGACGAGCCAGCCAAGTCCATCCCTGCGCTACGCAAGTTGTTCAGCGAGGAAGAGCCTTACCATGCCTGAACCGGAGGAGTCGCTTAACTCTCCGGTTCTACTCACGAAAGCCCATGATATCTCCGGGTTTGATTGTGGCAAGCCGCCGCTTAATGATTTTCTCACGAAATACGCCCTGCAAAATCAAGCAAGCGGCGGAGCTAGAACGTACGCTTTGACACGCGGAAACCTCGTCATCGGCTATTTCAGCCTTGCGCCTGCGTCGATCTTACCTGAAGACGTCCCTGCACGCGTGATGAAAGGCCAGGGACGTTACCCCGTTCCGGTCGTGCTCATGGCAAGGTTTGCAGTTGACCACACCCAACAGGGAAGAGGATATGGCAAGGCTCTTTTCCGCGATGCGCTCCGCCGGGCGCTCGCAGGATCGGAAGCCATTGGCGGACGAGCCTTCCTCGTCCATGCGAAAGATGAGGAGGCGCGTGCCTTCTATCTGAAATACGGCATGGAGGAATCCCCCACCAATTCCCTGCATCTCCTCCTGCTCTTTAAGGACATTCGGCAGTCGCTTGAAGCCGCCGAATAACGATGCCATACCGATAGCGAGTGTATATCGAGCAGTATGCAGGATGCAATCTGCCGGCTATCGTACAGACCTTCTCTCACATATCGCTGCTATCACCTAATCCGTCGCATTGTGTGTTCTGTAGCAGCAATCTCTTTCCTCAAAAACTGTCTTCGACGGCAACAACAATATCCGCAATCTCCTGTATATCGTTTCGATTTCGTTCCACATGGTACGCATTGCAGCGGCCCTGCAAGAGCGCATTGACGGCGCGGCCAAACGGCTAGGCATCAGCAGAAGCACCTTTATCGTGTCCAGTTCATCAGAGCGCCTGGAACCATCGGACTCCGGCGAACACTAACTCTCCGGCACAATGAGATTGGCGAGTGCACCACTGAGCGCACAGTTTCGCAATACCAGGGACGCTAACGAAGCGTGTTTGAAATGGAAATGTAGGCGAACAATATAAAAACCGAGCAACTTGTTCGCGTCGAGGAGGTCAGCGGTTTGAATTCGGTCAGCTCCATCTGCTCAAGCAATGGTTCACCGCTTGCAAAATTCTTTGTTTCAAGAACATTTATCGTACTTCAATAAGGTTACTGCGGTGAAACCGTAGGGGGATTTCGCATGTGGTTTAGCACGTCTGCGCCGGCTAGGTATGCGCCGTGGATTCATGCCCCATCCTTCAACACAACCTGTAAATTAACATCAAATTGGCCCCTTGTCCAACAGGTCGTGAAAGGTATGCGCCTCCACAGTGGCAAGGAGAATTCCCGGCACGTGAACGCCGCACTTTCGCCGTAACTCAATAGAGTGCGCAGCAAGCACTTGCATGGCCATCTCGCAGGCAATTGCTTCGTCGCGCACAGTCGATTCCGTGGTTGCTGGATGATATTGAATGGTTACCGTGCGATCTACAAACTTAATAGAAATGCCCTCTGCCATCGCAAGCGTTTTCCTTTCAATCTACCAGGCCACGTCACGACCATCGGCCAAGTCAACCATCCTCAACGTAATGCGAAACAAGAGACTATCTCATATTACCGCAGAAAACTCGGGCACGCGAGCGACTGAGGGATAGTCCCCGCGAACATTGATGTGTACCTACCTGGGAACATTAGTACAAGCGGGTGCGAGGTCTATAGTGTGCGGTCAAGAAGCAAACGTTCAACTGATCTAGAGCGGATCATATAGGTGATCTCAATCGCAACGCCAAAGCAACCTAGTAAAAACGGCTGTTGCCCTACGATTTAAAAAACAATGCGAGTCTGCGGCAGGTACGCATAAGGTCACAGTCCAGTGGCCATATTAAGAGTTTTCAATTGAACGGCGCCGTTCGTAGGTCATGGGAAACGCGCAATCGGTGATTGGTGCCGCCAGGGCATTTGCCTGGAACAGAACGGCACGTAAATTCTGTTCCAGGCTCATGGTCTCCATTGTCTTTTCACAGAGTGATAATCTACCGCAACAGTATTAGTATCCCCTGTCCCCCGACGGTTAGCTGGGTTCTGCACTAACCAGAGGGACTATGCTCGCATCAATCGCCGGCGAAGTACCATAACGCTCCCACCCAGCCCGTAAACCGCTAGAGCGGGAAGAGTGCCTAGCTCTGGTACTGCGATCGTGAACTGCCCACTATGTTGGAAATTGAATGACCCGCCATCAGCGTTCCATTGGAAATTACCCGTAAGCAATCCAGGACCACTAAAGTCACCCCAATTTGTGTCCTTTACATTAAAGGCCCAAGGAGTTTGCAAACCCGCGACAGGGCTGACCGCCTCAATTGCTGAATTGTTATTGAAAGTTGAAGCTGTAGTTGATCCTTGGAGTGATTCGTTGCCGGTCGTTAAGCCCGTAGGGTTAGTCAGTGTTCCATTAAGCCTCACCCATTCGTACCCATGACCAACCCAGGATCCGAAATTGTAATTGTTACTTACGTTGAGGCTGCCAGAACCAGTGAAAGCACCAACAATGTTAATACTGTCGTAATTGTTCAACACGGTTTGGGTCGCAGACCCAACGAAAGTTCCCGTACCCAGATTGCAATTTACCTGCACAATGCCTGGTAATGGATTTAGATCAAGTGGGGAATTATCTGCAACCCCACATAGGGTAAGTGATGTTCCCTGCGCCACGGCAAGGTTGCACGCACACAGAAGAGAAAGCGCGAACAACATACTCAAATAGTTAACTTTCATTATAATTGTACCTTTTCTTACTTCGGAACATTGTAAAACGTACCTACGAGAACCCTTTTATCGGGGACTTAGGAACTCAGTACCAATAACTTTAAAAAACGCGGCAGATGTTGTGTATACAATACCAACAATGAACTAATTACAGCAGTAAAACAGATGAAGACACACGTGGATTTGCATTATTTGTGCCAACGGAAGCATTACCCTCATTTTAAAATTGCTCGGGATCGCAGTGTGCACAAACAATCCGTTCGGGAAGCTGGTGTTAGAATCAAGCCTGCAAATGGCACCAATGATAAATCTCTACTCGGATGTTGCAGAATAATGAGATCGGTCCGATCGAGGAAGAAAGTCGGGTAGCACGTAAACGCCGCATGACGCTTGGCGACCAAACAGCAAGCCTGTACCGTTACGCAGTGCAGCTGCAGCGCTACAGGCGAACCGAAACCCTCGAGTTACGGCTTAAAAGGCGCGCATCACCTGGGCGGCTTACAAGCGAGGCGTCACTCCACTACTTAATAAAAAAAGCACCACCGAACGCCGTTAAGGTAAGGCTGAACTTGCAGGGTTAAGAGCTTTAGGAGCGCCTGCTACCCATCAAAATGGGAGCAGGCACTATTTTGCCATTTCCAACTTCCGCGCTAGTGGAGTTGCAGCAGCGCACCGCTTTATCGAGTAGCTCGTGGATTCCATTAAAACGAAGCCCTAATTGCCCTGCCATGCCGCCGCTGAAACGAGACATCGACGGGCCCACCGTATGCAGCTATTTGAATTGACCGACTTGTCCGCGGTGTGATAGCCAACAGAAATTGCCCGATTGAAGGACGGGGAATAACACCCGCCTGGAACTGGAAGCGGTAGGCTAACACCGATGCGCTGCCCGTCTAAGGCACTGAACATTGGATAGGTTCGTTTTATTTATTATCAAGATCATGCATGACTTTCGGTTGGCGGTGGTGAACACTATTGAACAATGATTACAGGAGAACGAAAAGGTCAAATTGATCGCATCTGGGATGCGTTCTGGTCTGGCGGCATCGCCAACCCGCTCGAGGTGATGGATTAGATCACCTATCTGCTCTTTATCAAGCGGCTCGATGAGCTGCACACCGCTCAAGAGAAGAAGGCTAACCGCCTCAATTGCCCACTCGAAAAAAGCATCTTTCCGGATGACGCTACTGCGACAGGGATTTCTCACGAAAACCTGCGCTGGTCGCGGTTCAGGCATTTGGACCCGAAGACCATGTACGAAACGGTCGGTGAAAGCGTCTTTGCCTTCATTCGCAACCTACAAAGCGAACGTGAAGACTCGACCTATGCCCGCCACATGAAGGACGCGCGCTTCACGATCCCCACGCCCGCTCTCCTGGCCCGCGTCGTTGATATGCTCGATCAAGTTCCTGTGGAGGACCGCGACACCAAAGGTGATGTCTATGAGTATATGCTCGGCAAGATCGCCAGCGCCGGGCAGAACGGCCAGTTTCGCACGCCGCGCCACATCATTCGGCTGATGGTTGAGATGACGGCCGCGCAGGCACAACCCGTGAAGGTTTCCACTTCGTGAGGTGGCATAGCAAACCCTGGCTATTTATCGAGGCTTAAGAATGCCTCAAGGTACCCGCGTCAGGGCTCGCGGCTGAAGGTGCGTATTCCACTGCTTAATATTAAGCACAAGGACGGGCATGTCCGTACCAACTTGAGCCATGTGCCTTCTTACATTGTCTGCGGCAGCCATTGCAATTGCGCTGGTGAAATCTGGATGCGATATCGCAGCAACTATGAGATAGCGATAGCTGGCGACGCCGTTGGCATGCGGTAGTTGAACCAGTGTGTTACACGCTTTCTGCGCTAACACATTGGCATAGTCGATACCCGATAACTCCTCAAGGACTTTGCCCACATGCGACTTATGCCCTACCGGCCGTGGATGGGTATCGGCATCCATGCACTCGGGATCCTTTAGCTCGCAGAAATACAATCCATCCGGTTCCTGCCAGGCCCAGTCAACTTTGCGCCCCTTCCAACCCTTACTCCATGGCGCCTTATCGTCGTCTACGTGTACTAGCAGGAAACCCGCGGGTAGCGTAATCAACAGTTCACCATCATGAAGACTTGTCGCAGCTCGTTTAGGCACCTGGGAATGCCTCCCTTATCGTTCGACGATAAAGACGATCATATTCATCAAGAATGGGATTAGGCTCGAGTTCGACGAATTTTGAAACAGGTTTTACCGCAACCCCATTAGTCTTTGTGCGATCAAGCGCGAAAAACCTAATATCAATTTTCTTCTGACACGCCTCGAATTCGAGTTCCTTAAGGAATGCATAGGAATGGCTAGCAATATGAACCTGCGTACCGGTTGCTGCGAGAGTAGCGAGGATCTCAGCAATGACCGGAAACATGCTAGGATTAAGATTTGCTTCCGGCTCATCCCAATGCAACACGCTGCCTTGCGACAGACTGCCATTACGAATTAAGGTCCAAAGTAATCCAAGTTTCCGCCAGCCCTCGGCAACGAGCGGAAACTCAATCTGTCCGGTCGCATCCTTTAGATAATAGCGCCCAGATTTACTCTTCGTGACCGTACCGCTCATCTGTTTTCGGAGCAAATCAAGCAATACTTTTTGAGAATCGGGAGTTGGTCCTTTGGGAACATCTGGGTTGGCGTGTGTAAATAGATCGCGATAAGTAACATCGAAATCCAACCATCGGCCTCCAGTGCTTGTCACCGTATCGTATGCATCAACAAAGTTGACTGAATGGCCCAGGATGTCCTTCGCTGGAATAAGAATTGGCGCATAGTTGAGCTTCCACGCAGAGGGCAATTCAACCTGCTTGCTGTTGCTTGCAAGATGGAATGCTAGCGGCGTATTGGCCCATGTTGCCTCTACATCACATTCCTGGCGTCCTTGATGCCGTCGAACCAGGCGACCTAGACTGTCCGGCTTGAAAACGCTCATCAACGTTACGTCAAAAGGCTCCCTATTTGAGGAATCTGGAGCCAATACCTGGTGCTTTTGTAGGGCGTATAGCAATTTGAGAATGTGAGTTTTACCACTTCCGTTCACTCCCGCATATGCATTAAGACCTCCTACAAACGCAAACTCTGCGTCGGCAAACGCAGTAAAATTGTGGAGTTTTAAATGGTCAAACAACGTCTATTTGCCTCCATCCACATCCTTTGTCGGCCTCCTCAAGGTATCAAGCTTGTTCACGGACATTTCGCAGTGCAAAGCAAAGAAACGTGGGTCTTCGTCGGCTCTTGGAATTGGCTAATTTGGGTCGAACAAAAACGCGTCGAGCGTACGCTTAATGGGGCGAAGGAACATTCGCCATAGTTCCAAGCGCCAGGTTCAATGGTGCAGCTTGACCGTGTGCACCAGCCACTCATACCCGCTCTATGGATGAAAGCAACCGTAAGCCTATTGTACCCGACAGTATAATCGCCGTAGATAAACCAACGCGTTTTCCGTAAGCGAACTGAAGCGCCACACCCTCAACAGCCATCGGCCTGCCGCCCGCGCCAATAGCTGCGAGGCAACATCGGGTGAAGGATTACCACTGTGAGAAGTTGAATAATACCGTGCCTACTGGCAAAAGTTATTTTGATTTCCAGGAGTTTTTAAATGCAACCCGCTCCGCCACCTAGCGGCTACGATCAGGCACTGCGCCCTCAGTTCCATTTCACCTCGCGCACGAACTGGATTAATGACCCTAACGGCCTGGTTTACTACAAGGGGACGTACCACCTCTTTTTCCAGCACAATCCCGACGGCAATGAGTGGGGCAACATGACCTGGGGCCATGCGGAAAGCACAGACCTGGTCCACTGGAAGCAGGTTAGCAATGCCTTGACGCCGGATGATCTGGGCACCATGTTTTCTGGTTCCGCGGTGATTGACTGGCACAATACAGCTGGATTTAATAAGGGTAAAAACCCTAGCATGCTGCTTTTCTACACTGCTGCCGGCGGCACCTCGCCAGAAAGCACAGGCAAGCCGTTCACCCAATGCCTGGCATATAGTACGGATGGCGGCGCTACGTTCACGAAATATGCAGAGAACCCCATCATTCCGGAAATCGCGGGCGGAAATCGCGACCCCAAAGTAGTTTGGGATCAAGCTGGCAAGCGCTGGCTGCTCGCACTCTATCTGGATGGCGACAACTTCGAGCTGCTCCAATCAACTGACCTTCGGCACTGGCATAAACTCCAGACGGTGAGCCTACCAGGTTGTGATGAGTGCCCTGATCTCTTCCCGATGATCGCCCGGCCCAGCGGTCATAGATATTGGGTAATGACTGCGGCAAACGGACATTATGTAGTTGGGCAGATGGTTGATGGTAAGTTCGTATTTCAGGGAGAGCCCGTTGTAAGCGATTATGGGCCAAACTTCTACGCGGTTCAAACTTGGTCCGATATTTACCGGTCGGACGGACGCAGAATTCAGATTGCCTGGATGCGCGGTGGCCAATACCCGGGCATGCCCTTTAACGGACAGATGTCATTTCCCTGTGTATTGAAACTGCACGATGGCGCCAAGGGTTTATGGATGAGTCGCTGGCCAGTTCGCGAGATATCGAGCTTATACGCGGGAACCGAGGAGTGGCGTGATTTGGCATTGGCTAACGGCGTTCCCATTACCGTACAGCCGAAAACAGGGTTGTGGGATATAAGCCTAAAGGTCAAATGTGAAGCAGGTGCGGCATTCACCATTACCGTGAACGGACACGCAGTAACCTTCAGCAGTTCCAACAAAACACTTAGCTGTATGAACTCTACTGCACCAATTAGACTTCCACAGGGCTATCTAACCCTTCGCGTTCTTGCCGACGTCACTTCCCTCGAGGTCTATGGCAACACCGGGCGCGTCTCTCTTACAGGATGCGTCCTACCGGTGGCTGGCGCGCCAGGAATCACGGTGGAAAGTACCGGCGGTGATGCGCAGATTCTCTCGATGACGGCGCACTCCCTGCGCTCCGCATGGAGCACAGCGCACTGAAATGCCAACCGGCTAGTGCCCCTTAGGTCTAGAGGTATCTAACGAGATACGGTAGATTGCACAGGCATGTGGCTTCAGTACTGTTGTAATGGGGCCATTGGCGGTTACCACCGTATTTCGCCAGAGGTCTCGCGCTTTTATAGTGCCCTGAACACCCAGATCTGCGCGATGTATCACCGCCGATACCGTCATTTTATCGTGGAGGTTGAAAACTGCTGCTGTGAACGTACCATCTGGCTCCGGTGCGTACCATGTCTCCAATTTGCCGCCGCCGAGTAGCAGGTGCGCGGGCCTGCCAGCTTGGTCAATGGCAATGAGGGCTCGATTGGTGAGCAGTTTAAGCCCAAAAGTATCAAGATGAGTCAAATCGTCACCGGTATATAGTGGCGCACAACATATTGACCAAAAGGTCATGGCAGTTTGTCGTTCGTCATCCGTTAAGCCATCTGCCGAGCCGTTACCTACCAGTAACGAGTCCAGATCATTCCATCCTCGCCCGGGCCCGGCAAGTGCGCTCCAAGGAGGTACGTCGGTGAAGCGCCGTCTTATCTGCTCCCACCCCGTTAGCTTAGGTCCGTAGAGATCTACGTCCCCATCCACTCGCCAGCCATTTGCCATAGGTTGAAAGTCTTGCAAGTATTGCCGGTTAATTGCCCAGCTTATCTCCAGCCATATCTTGCGTTTCACAGCATCAATCGCCTTGCCCCATGCACGAATATCTGGTCGATCGTCAATTGTTCGGCCTGGACTGTCGCTGCCTGGCGCGATACCATCCAACTTAATGAAGTCTACGCCCCATCGAGCCCATTGCCGAACGATGGAATTCACATATTCCTGTGCGCCAGGTTTTGAATAGTCAATTTTGTATTCCCCAAACGCATTTGCCTTAGCTCTGGGTCTCACGCAGATATCCCGAATGTGGATGTGTGTGCGCGCTATGAGCGGATTATTTTTCCACATCTCATCGTTTATGCCAGGATTCCAGTAGAGTCCGAGCAACTGACCATTGTGGTGGACGATCATGGCGACTTGGCGTATACCACGGGGGAATTTCCGCTTGTCCGCGGCCGGGCGGCCATATCCGTCAATGCCAGATGCCCAGCCTGAGTCGAGGTTTATTCGGCGATATCCGTATTTCTGAAGCAACCGATGCATCGCATCAGACTGCTGGATGACCTGTGAGGCAGTAAGCCAGTCCTCGCCGTGCCCCGGCTGCCGTAGCGCTTCATTGTCCCAACTCGTCCAACCCATAAACGGGCGATTCGCTGAAGCAGGAAGTGCTGCTGCTCCTCTACACCCAGCCAATAGCAGACCACACAGCGCTATACAATTTAGTCTGCGGTTAATGCGATGCATTGCCGGTATTCTCCATCTCAAGCTTAGCTAACAGAAACAGGGTATAAGGGTCAACATAGCGAACCTGCTGATTGCCGGCTAGTTGCCTCACCATGTCGAACAGATCAGAAGGTGACCATAAAATAGCACGGTAGACTCTGAATGTTGGCCCCGCGTCCCTATTGTCGCCCAGGATAATCGCCGATGCCTGCCCTGCATTGTGAGGAAGGTCAGCCGACATCCGAATGAACGGAGTTTTTCCCACCAGTGAAATTTGTGGTATTTTCTGCGCCACAACACCATTTGGTGAGAACCTGGTGTATGCGCGCTTTACCTGGTTGGTCATCGATGGAGCGTTGCCGTCAATTACAAAGCCTGTGATCCCTAAACCCCAGCGCCTGTAGTAAGCGAGGCAGCGCGCTTGCCACGCTGCAAGGCCCGAAGGTAATCCACTCCATTTGCGAGTAGGTACGAGGTAGCCCGGATTAAGGTACCCTGCGCCGGAGTCGCCCGCAACAAAATAGTCATCGGGCGTTGCATGGGTGCGTACGTAGTTCATGCCAAACGGAAATCGATCACCAATATTGGGATTGAAGGCCCAGCCTATGGGCAGCTTTCCACGCGAGGCATCATCCCAAAATCCCGGCACCATCTGATAGAACCAGGCACTCGAGTCGTAATCACCCATATAAACGGTGACATAGTGGTAAGGCTTGGGCAGGCCGTTTGCCGTTAGCAATCCCCTCGCCTTGAGATCTGCCGTCGTTGGAAGATTGGGTTGCACATATCTTCGGCGTAGCGGAAAATGTTGAAAAAAGGAGGCATTTGCCATAGAGTCGAGGCCAGGCGCATCGGCATCCATGCAGGCATTGAAACACGATAAAATCTCGGCGTACCTCCACTCGGTCGCGACACCGCCATGTTTGCCGCCAGTAAATTTCGTGTACTTCTCATCCCACGGTGTAAATCCATCGACCGTAATTATCCGGCCTCGCCCGGCACGGTAAGCTGCACGCAAAATCGCCAATAACGTGTTATAATCCGTGCCCAACGGCTGGCGCGGATCATCGATAGGCTCCTCATCACCCCACGGACTTAAGTCGAAGCAGAACCCGCGATTTGCGACAGTATAGTCTCTGTTTGTCAACATTGCCCTGCTAATCGGCAAGTGGGTATCGTGACTTATCCAGTAACCGTCCGGGTAGTAACCCATCACAACCGGATTGCAGCGACCCGTGGCGAGAAAATGTGCGACTGCCCAAAGGTATGCGTCGCATTTCGCGCTGCCAGTAGAGGCCAGGTGCGTGCCGGGAATGAGACCGGTTGCAGTGAATAGCGGAGATCCATCCTTGTGCACGAGCCATACTTTCACCTGTAGCCGCACCCCCGCGGTTCCATGGGTAAGCTGCCAATATAGCGACGTCCTGGCCGCATCGTACCGTACAGGCAGAAGGTTGTCGACACCTGCGCACGTGAAGGCAGCATTGGCGGTTGCCGGTACATTGGGATCCCACACAACCAGGCCACGCACGTAGCGCTTAAACGTCCTGAGGACATAGTCAAACGACGACGCCTTCAGGTAATGTGCATCTTTCGGCCACTTCTCGGCTCTCATTTTGCCGAGCCAGTAACGATCAATCTCTCCGTTCGTTCCGTTGAAAAGCATATAAAGTTGGGGACGCCTTCGATTTACCCGGCCCTGCAGCGCGGATAATGCCATCATCTGATCCCAAACCACTCCGCGTTGTTCGGAGGTGGCTGTGGAAGCAGAATCGAGCCGTGAAATGTTGAGGAGCACGATATGGTTAGGCTTCAATGACCTTGCAGCCGCAGCTCGACTATTGCATACCGTGATACCACAAGAAGCAATTACGAAAGCCAATAATACATGGCTGGATACACCTCCTTGTGACCGTCGGAATATGGCATCGTTACAAGATCTGCTCAATATGGAACTCCTCTTATAATGCACTTGCTTGTTACAGCTATGACATAACTTCTGTGCTGTATTGCTAAATCCCTTCAGAACTGTCGCTCGCTATATTGACAAACTTTCGGTTTCTCGTGATATCGCTTGCCGTAATATTTACAAGTGGGGCACAAATCTGTGTAACACACCTGATCGACTACCATCGGTTCTTGACAGATTGCGGGAATTATGCCACGATATGGATCGTATAACAATTGAAAAACCTTGGTGGCTTCTTATCCAGAGTGGTTTAGGGACCGGCCCATTGAGACCACAACAACCTTCCTCACCCGAGTGAAAGGTGCTAACTCCGGGCGCTCCGTGCGCAAGATAAGAGGCGTGGAACGCGTATAGCCTTCGTATCCGTAAATCCAATTTGCGGACAATCGACCTCATAAACGCTGAAACGACCTCTTGGGCAACAGCCGAAGGGGTTTTTCTTTTGCGTCCGCGACTAAACCTTGCGGACCACATGGGGCCCTCTGCCCTACAAGGAGTTTACAGCGATGTCAGATTACAGGTTTTTCACCTCGGAAAGCGTCACAGAAGGCCACCCAGACAAGCTGGCCGACCAGATAAGCGACGCAATCCTTGATGAGTTACTACTTCAGGACGCTGCAGCGCGTGTGGCATTGGAGTCGTTCCTTACACGGGGCCTGTGCGTCGTGGGAGGTGAGCTCACCACCAAAGCCTACGTAGAAGTTGCAGACGTGGTACGCAAAACTATCGTCAACTGCGGGTACACCAGTACAGATTACGGTCTGGACGGCAACACATGTGGTGTAATGTTAGCCATTCAGCAGCAGTCTCCGGACATTGCTCAAGGTGTTGACCGCGAAAACGGTGAACAAGGCGCCGGTGATCAGGGCTTAATGTTCGGCTACGCCACAAATGAAACCACTGACTTTATGCCATTGGCCCTCTCGATTGCGCACGACCTTACGGCACAGCTTACCAATGTTCGACGTACCGCTAATAATATAGGTTTCCGTCCAGATGGCAAATCGCAAGTGACCATAGCCTACGGCCCTGATGGAGCCCCCAGCCACATCGACACCATAGTGCTTTCGACGCAGCATGACGAGCGTCTATCGCCCTGTGACGTTCAAGAGCTTGTACACGAGCACGTAATTAAGCCCGTACTGCAGTCCTATCAGAGATATGCGACTCAGCCGATTAAGTACCATATCAACCCAACCGGAAGATTTGTAATTGGTGGACCGCAGGCGGATACAGGTGTCACTGGCCGAAAGATTATAGTGGATACCTATGGCGGCGCTGCGAGGCACGGCGGTGGTGCATTTTCTGGCAAGGATCCATCAAAAGTCGATCGATCTGCCGCATACACTGCGAGATATGTAGCCAAAAACATAGTCGCAGCAGGTCTTGCCGATCGCGCTGAACTTCAACTTGCTTATGCAATTGGGGTCGCGGAACCGGTAAGTGTACTCGTGGACACGTTTGGTACAGGCAAGATAGCAGATACTGAAATTGCCAAGCGAGTGCGCAAAGCCATTGACCTGCGACCGCACGCCATGATTAACAAGCTGCACTTGCTAGATCCCACAAAAATCAAGTACATCGAAACGGCACGCAATGGCCACTTTGGCAAAAGCGCCTTCCCGTGGGAACAGACTGACCTGGCAACTGCTTTAAACTAACAACGATATCACAAAATAAAATGGGTACGTCTGGTTTCCAACATGGAATCGACGTACCCATTTTTATGACCACAGGTTGTCACTCTAAATGACCCAGTGAGCATCCTTTGGAGGCGTGAACTGGAACACGGTGTTTGCAATTGGCTGGTTGATGTGAATATCCTCCAACACCTCAATGGTACTCTCCTTCACGTTGGTCTCTCGAATGACGACCTTGTGAATGAGGTGAGTTTTTGCGTTGAAGTAGATCACGGCAGGCGGTGCATCTGGTACTAGCGATGCAGTAAGCGTCTGGTATTGCACTCCGTTGTCCGTCTCCATCACGACCGCTCCCGCGTGTTCAAACGCATTGCGGATCTGTGGATCAGCTAACGGACGATTTTGAATCATAAGCGCCACCAGGTAAGTGCCTACTGCATCAAAATTAACACCGTTTACGATGTCGATGTCGTTAAGCGATGGAGGCGCGGCGGAACGAGTGTATGTGTGATCGGTACCGGAATAGTTCACGTAATAACTGCCATCACAAACGGCAGCGCCCTGCGAGGCATCGTCAGATTTGTACACAAATTTGTTGGGCCGCTCAATGGCTAGTGTATACGCATGGTCTGACTCTATTGCATTCTGCGCATTTCTCTGAATAACCTCCGCAGTATGCTGGTAACTTGACATTTTGCTATACACCGCTGTGGCTTCATCTATGAGCCTCATGACACTCGGCCTAATAGTCCCGGGTACACTTGTACGTGCCGAAGTTAGCGCCTGTTTAGGAGCCGTCGTAGATGCGTTCTGTTGAGCAACAGCCGGAATTGCTATCGCGGTACTTAACAGTATTAGCGGGATCTTTAAACCGGTGCGACCTAGAGGTGATAGTTTTCTCATGCAACACTCCCATTAGTATTTGGATCGGCCATCGAAGTCACTGCCGGTCATTACCGTAAGGCAAATCGCACTGTTGGAATGTAGAATTATACGGTAATGTGCCACGAATCATCGCCAAAACCAATAAGGTAGACGACTAAGAGATGGAATCATATCGTCACTATACATATCATCATTCACTTTTTACACTTCGTTTTACACACAAACAGCGCTGTCTACCAGCGCTGTTTGAGATTGAATCGACCACAGACAGTGAGTAGCTACTGCCGTGCCTCGAGGCGCACGAATGGCAGCCACCCGTATTACGACATACCGGGTGGTGGTGGCAGTCCGCCGTCGTCCAGTTCAGGACGCCTGCCACGCCCCCTGCCTCCTCTCCGGCGACGTCTTCTTGCTTCCTGGGTATCACCGGCGCGCAACAACTCGTCAAGGGTCAATGCGGATGCAGCGCGCTGCTCTTCCGTCACTGGCGTCAACGGCAGATCGTCTTCATCATCAGCGTAGGCTTCCATAAAATCGTCATCATCCATGGCCGGAATGTCCATGGTAAGAACAGCACGCAGCGTCTCAAGATCATCGTTTTGCGGAGCTGGCAGATACGGCTCAGGTTCAGGCAGAATAGGATCCGGCTCTGGAAAGTCGAAGTCCGGTGGCGGAAGTTCATCAGAGTCCAGCTCGGTGGCATGAACCACAGGAAGGGCTGTGGGCATCCCAAGGGATTGTATCTGGCCCAGGGTCCCCATATAAAACAGACGGGTCGCGCCGGCCCGCATAAAGAAGCGATGATCACGCTGCTTTTCGGACGGATTGATCACCATGCGATTTTCCAGCAAGTCATAAAGTCCGCTAGGCTCAGGAAGTCGCACCGTTCGATGTCCGTCACGGCTGGCATGCAACGATATCCAGCCATTCCCAACATTCACAATATCCTCTTGATCTGTGTACAGCGGCACCCCGGCAAACATACAGATACCTCGCAGGAGTTCAGGAGTGAGCATTGGATCGCCAACAAAGATGGACTTCCATCCATGCATCTCTTTCACCACAATAGATGGTAATCCAGACTGAGCATACTCAGCCAATACGGTAGCTGCCGCATCGTCCGCGAATAACGATGGATTAAGCCGACGCCGCGTCCCGTAGTCCTTTCCAGACATCCGCCTGGTAATGGGATGATTAGTCTCGAGGATTTTCGATCCAACCTCGGAGTCGTAGGGTTGACGTCGAAGAACAATTCCTACGGAACCACCGGCAGCGTCGTCAACAATTCCAGACGAAGGTATTCTCTCGCAGAGGCCTGGCCCATACACCCAGACGAGTGTGCGATTTCCCGAGTGCAGCTTCTCGTGAACAGCATTTCGTTGTTCTACGGTCAATCGATAGGGATTCAGAAATAGATAGAGTTTCGCGTCGAGAGGAAATTCTGAGTGCACGATGTCATTTTGAAGAAAGACGCCAATTCGTGCCCCTGTTCGTGATAGAGTATCTCGCATCCCGATTGTGAGCTGTGCGAAGATATCCTCATCGGGCTGCAGATGCAACAGGCTTTTCTCATCCACCAGGGCGATTACGTCATATCGAGGATGGAGATGAGCGGGTGCCGGAGCAGACTGAGCGAGTGTGGTAAACCGCGAAATGCGAGCCCATATTTCGGTATCGTTAAGCCAGCCCTCACCCCAAAGGTCCATCCAACCAATGGATGTGCCCGTTGCCAGCGCACGTCCTATTGCACGCAGGTGGGCCTGCTCCGTTTGCCCCTTGTCCGCAAGCCGCGGATTAAAGTCATCCGGAGCTTGAACTGATGTAGCGAGCCAAGTTTTGGTATCATCCTCGCTAAGCCACAATTTGCCGTGAAGCCTTACCGAATCGTGTAGACCTGGGATAGACGCCGCCCCGCCCGGCTTACGGTCCTTATAAGAGGGCGGCCCGCAAATGAGATCAACACAGGGATCATTAAGGACAATGTCCAGTGCAAGATGACCACTATAACTGTGAGTAAACTCGGTGGTGTAACCGTAACAGATGGAGACCAGGGCGGAGTATTGCGAGGCGCGTTTCACCGCGCGGGCCAATGCACACAGTCTGTGAGCAGTAGACTCGGATGTGAATTCATTGAAATCAATGGTTCGACGATCCCTGCGGGTTTCCATGAACATCCTGCCCGGCACGGGTTTGGCAGGAGCAGCCGGAATCTCTGCAGTATGGAACTGAACGTCTGCATCGTACCACGAACTGCGCAGAGCAACAAGATTGTGATTATAACGCTCACGAAGCCAGTCTCTAAATGCATCGCGGTTTGCTATGCTTCGGTCGTAGCCAAGTGCTGCCGGCTGAAACCATTCACCACGCTCCAGGTGGTATCCAAATACACGGCTCCCCCACAGCTGGCCCCTGATATGTGTAACCAGCGCGTGTAGAGCGCGTTCACACTCCTGCCAAAAGCGGACGCTGGTAATGGACGGATCGCCTGCCGACCCATCGGCATATTGGCTAATATCCGTGGGATACTCGCGGCGCCAGCCTCGAGCCGGCACAAACACAATTCTAGGCATAACGTATGCGTTAGGATCAGCATCTAGCAGAACACGCAACTGGTTGTCGATTTTATCCAAACTCTGGGCGTCCTCCGACAGAGGACAATATAGCTCAATAATGGTGGATAAAAGGTGTACCCCCGACTCGGAGGCGCGTTTTACCTGAGCCAAAACATGTTCACGGGAAACGTCGTCTTCAAAGCCACCGAAGAAAAGTGTTGGTGGATACGGATATCCATTAATATGAATTACCGGAACACCGCCGCGTTCAATAAGATGTGCACCAATAGACCGGTCGATATACGGTAGCGGTTCGGGTTCTGGCTGGCGTGCGATTGGCGCAGTCACCTCAGATTCCGTGAAAGGTTCTGCGGATGTAGTTGTCGACTTCGACGGTACCTGCGCCACAGCCTCGCCTGATGCCGACTTGCGGGAACGCCGCGTACGACGCCTTTTTTTGCGAACTCCGGTGGCGTCGGGAACGGTGCTGTCTGCGTCGCTCTCCACCTCACCCAAGGTGGTTTCCGTATCTGCAATCGCGGAAGAATCTAAGGCTAAGGAAATGTTGTCAACTTCCTCTGTTACCACCTCGTCGACGGTTGGTTCTATTACCTTTTTCTTGCGGCTGCGTGCTGAACCGGAGCGTGATCGCGACGCCCTTACAGGAGCGGCTACTTCAACAGGAGTATCCTGTGGCACTGTTTCAGCAGGAGAGGCATTGAGCAGTTCCACAGACTCATCTGCTGCCAAGACCGCAATAGTCTCTTCCTGTTTGACAGGGCTCTTCTTACGCCTGGTACTGGATCGACGTGGTGTCGGTTCCGGGGTCGCTGTGCTTATGGCCTCGGGAAGAACTCCCTGAACAGACGGGCCACTGCTCTCCGTGCTGTTATCACTTACAGGGGATTCCTCAGCTGCCGTACTCTTTGCGCGAGGTTTGCGACTTCGACTAACCTTTTTAGTGGTGCCTGTCTCATTACTATCGATTGAGACTAATTCCTGCGAATTTGCATCAACCGCCCGATCGCTCATGGCCGGTTCAGTAGTCGATGGTGCCTCGGGCGAGGGGCTCTTTTTTCTAGTCGTACGCCTAGTTGTAGAAGACTTAGGGACAGAAATCTCATCGGGGTCTGTCGTGGATGCTGCGTCGGTCCCCGCGGATTTCACCCGTCTGGATCGGGTACGTAGCGCGGGCGGCGCATCCGCAACAGACGGACTCTGCTCGACTGAAGTCTCGACCACATCGGGGCGGGCTTCATTGGTGCCGAGCGGGAGCTCGTCGAAGCTCATAAACTTTCTCCTATGCCCTCCTCAAATCGAGGGCGGTGCCGGATTGCAAAGGCTTAAAATATATCAAAACCTAATCCCGGCTTGCAAAAGTATACATCATTCTAACGAATGGGGTCAATTACTATGCGTAATGAACGGACCAGCAAACAACAGCGGCTGTTCAACTAGCGCTGAAGTGCAACACTCACGACTGAGCAAAGCTCCGCAGGTGACACGTAACCCGCTTTCTCCCACAGTACTGTGCCGTGCCGGCCCACCAACACTGTCGATGGCCATGCGTGAACCGCAATAACCTGGTTGGCCTTTGAGGTCACTCCGCGCTCAATTCGAACACACACGGTACCAGCAAGGAGACTCACCGTTTTAGGATCAACAAAAGTATTGGCGTCCATCCGCGAACAGTCGCTGGTACCTTGCTCATCAAAACTGATGAGCAACGGACGGTGCGTTGCAACCGCAAGTCGTTCTGCAACACGATAACTCCCTAACCAATTAACGTCTCCACCTGGACGAGGGGCGTGCATTGCTCCAAGAGCGCCAACCGAGGTAAGCAGTAAAAAAGGAAACGCCCAGCCCCGTAATCGGTTAGGAATCTGCATGCGTGTTTTACCTCTCTCTACAGCCTGTGTGCTGTACCACGCGAGAAAATAAGCGATGCGTTATGACCGCCAAATCCAAATGAGTTGGACATTACAACCTGCACATCCGCCTTACGAGCAATATTTGGAACGTAATCCAGATCACAATCAGGATCGGGATTCTCGTAATTGATCGTTGGCGCGATCACACCGTCCCGTATTGTAAGCGTGCACAGTACTGCTTCAATGGCACCGGCGGCCCCAATGAGGTGCGCGGTCATCGACTTTGTGGAGCTCACGGCAAGCTTCGCAGCATGGTCACCAAAAACGTCCTTGATGGCAAGAGTCTCGGTTCTATCGTTCACTTGAGTAGAGGTACCATGCGCATTGATATAGTCTACTGCATTCGGCGCCATACCTGCATCCGCCAGAGCCGCTTTCATGCACCGTATAGCACCATTACCATCGGGCGGCTGGCCCGTGATGTGGTATGCATCGCCACTCATTCCATAACCACAGATCTCGCAGTAGATACGCGCACCCCGTGAAATGGCGGTCTCGAGCTCCTCTAGAATAAGCACGCCTGCTCCCTCGCCCATGACGAAGCCGTCCCTGTGAAGGTCAAAAGGCCGGCTGGCTCTCTTGGGGTCATCATTGGCCGTACTCATGGTCCGCGCAGCGGCAAAGCCCGCCAAACTAAGAGGCGTGATGGATGCTTCTGTTCCACCGGCGATCATCATGTCGGCGCGCCCGTAGCGTATTGCATCCACAGCATCGCCAATATTATTGGTTCCCGTGGTACAAGCAGTGGTCACGCAGGAATTCGGTCCTTTAGCGCCTAGCTCAATCGAAACCATTCCCGCACCCATATTACAGATAATTCCGGGAATCAGAAATGGAGATATCCGTCCAGGACCACGGTCAAGTAGAACCTTATGCTGCTCTTCTATGGTTGATAGGCCACCAATCCCCGAGCCCAGAAAGACGCCAATGTGATCCCGATTAGAGTCGTCTATTTCCAGGTTCGCATCTTGTACAGCCATTCGGGAGGCGGCTACAGCAAATTGCACAAATCTGTCTACCCTGCGGGCATCTTTTCGAGACTGAAAAAACGGCGCAGGGTCCCAATCCTTTATCTCGGCTGCTATCTTCGTGGGAAAGTCTGCAACATCAAATGACGACACAGTATCTATCGCCGTACAGCCGGACTTACAGGCCTGCCAAATTGCCTCTGCAGTGTTGCCCTGCGCTGTGACAGCACCGACGCCCGTAACGACCACCCGCCGTCGATAGTCTCGGCTATAGTGAACTGATTCATTCGCAACCGACATCAGATAAGCATCTCCAGTTCAGGCTTTGGTCTTGGAATCTACATGGCTAATGATATCCTGAACCGTCTTGATCTTCTCGCCCTCGTCGTCAGGAATGTCAATAGTAAACTCTTCCTCAAGCCCCATTATGATTTCTACCACGTCCAGCGAGTCTGCCTTAAGGTCGTCTACAATGGAAGCAGTTGGTACAACTTCATCTTCGCTGACTTCCAGCTGCTCCATCAATACCTTGCGCACACGCTCGAATGTAGTCATGTATAGAGGTTCTCCTTAGATGAATGTGGTAATGCTAGAATACCCGCATTACCTGGTAATATTGCCGCTTAAATAAACAGGCCGCCGTCTACGGTTATTACAGTTCCGTGAACGTACGCTGCACCGGGTGAACACAAAAACAGAACAACAGAGGCGATATCTTCAGGCTGCCCTAATCTTCCCAGTGGGACCTGTTTGATTGCTGCCTCGCGCTGTTCTGGTTTAAGTACCTGCGTCATGTCGGTGTCAATAAAGCCCGGACACACCGCATTTACTCGTATATTGCGAGTACCCAGCTCGCGGGCAAGAGATTTGGTAAGCCCTACCAGCCCAGCTTTGGCCGCGCTGTAATTTGCCTGCCCTGCAGCACCGGCAGTTCCTATCACACTACCGATATTTATGATGACGCCCCCCTTTTGCTTAAGCATTAGAGGAGCTGCAGCGCGGCAGCACCGGAATGCGCCGCCCAGATTCGTAGTAATTACACTATCCCAGTCGTCATCGGTAAGGCGCATCAAAAGCTTGTCTCGAGTAATTCCTGCGTTGTTTACAAGCACATCCACACGCCCAAACTGTTCTTTTACAGCCTGGAACATTTCGTTCACATCGTCAGTGTTGCCGATATTGGCTCTAATTGCGATTGCTTTGCCGCCAGAATTACTGATCTGGTTGACAACCTCGTTTGCCGCTTCTTCATTCGATTGATAGTTTACCACCACTGTGGCGCCCAGGGTGCCCGCCTGCAACGCAATGGCACGCCCGATACCGCGGCTGCCTCCGGTGACTAACAGCACCTGATCTTTCATACTTCTTGCTCCGCGACCGAATTCAGTGATTCCATTGTCTTTAGTACGTCGTCGGGAGATTGGACGGAAAAGGTACGACAACCTTTATTAATTCGCCGCATCAGACCGCATAGCACCTCACCGCAGCCGGCTTCAATAAACGTATCAAAGCCATCAGCGATCAGTTTTTGCATCGATTGTTCCCATAGAACGCTGCCGCTAACCTGCCGTGTTAGCCCAGCTAAAACGTCGGCGGGTGAATTGAAATAGTCTGCTGTAACGTTACTAACCACAGGGATATGTGGCTTTGTTAACGACGTATCTGCAAGGACATGGAATAACGCGTCACCTGCAGTGACCATAAGCGGTGAATGAAATGGGCCGGAAACAGATAGAGGTAATACCTTTCGAGCCCCGGCTGCCTTGGCGAGGTCACTTGCGCGTTCCATTGCATCAGCCGACCCGGAAATAACAATCTGTCCCCCGCCGTTCACATTTGCAACTGCCGCGACACCGCCGTCCACCTGCGCGTCTCGGCATACATCTTTCACTATGGCAAGATCAAGCCCCAGCACGGCATACATTGTGCCTGGCGACGATAGCGCGGCATCCCGCATGAGTTCTGCGCGCTTCCTTACTAAACGAACACCCGCACTAAAATCTAGAACGCCTGCCACTGTAAGCGCGGCGTACTCTCCAACACTGTGTCCCGCAACGGCGTCAGGTTCGATATGTGACACCGCGCGGATCTCGTTTGCGGCGATGACGGCAACAACGTAGAGTGCGGGTTGCGCGTTTTCTGTACGACGCAACGTATCTTCGGGGCCATTAAAACAGAGATCGCTAAGGTCATAGCCCAGCAGATCATTCGCTTGATCGAAAAGCGCCTTCGCTTGTGGAGAAGATTGATAGAATGCCTGCCCCATACCCGGCTTTTGAGAACCCTGGCCCGGAAAAACAAACGCTATCTTGCCCAAATTCAGTTTCCTGTCCACTTTATAACATTCACTGCCCACGTAAGACCAGCACCGAATCCCGCAGTGACTACAATAGCACCAGGTTTCAGTCTACCTTGTTGGGCTGCCTCCGCTAGAGCGATAGGCACAGATGCCGCCGAAGTGTTGCCATATCGATCCACATTCGTAAAACAGCGACTCTCGTCGATGGCCAAACGCTCCGCAACCGCACCTATGATCCGAAGATTCGCCTGATGAAGAACCAGCAGGTCTACATCGGAAGGTTTGAGACCGACGCGGCAGAGGCTCTCGACAATCGACTTGGGCACCACCTCCACACAAAAGCGATAGACGTCTCGACCGCGCATTTGAAGACCAAACTCATTGTTAGCCAGCATTTCAGCAGTCACTGGATTGGCGCTACCCCCTGTCGGCATCCAAACGTGTTCAACCATCGAGCCATCGGCTCCCAACGTCGATGTCAGTATGCCAGCATCCGCAGAGCCTGCCGTGAGTACGGCCGCGCCAGCCCCATCACCAAACAGTATGCATGTAGATCGATCCGACCAATTGACATGACGCGAGAGGCAGTCGGCTCCTATAACCATAACGGTGCGGGCTACACCGCTCTCGATGAACGCAGCAGCGGACGCGAGCGTGTAACAAAAGCCGGAGCATGCAGCCGATATGTCAAACGCTGAAGCGCGTTTCGCACCAAGATTGCCTTGAACTACACATGCCATTGCGGGCCATAGGTAGTCACCGCTTGTGGTAGCACACAAGATCATGTCCAGGTTTTCTGCCGACAGATTTGCGTTGGCGAGTGCGGCTTTTCCGGCCTCTGTTGCAAGATCCGAAAGCCGCTCCCCGCTACGTAATAGACGCCTGGAACGGATGCCGGTTCGCGTGGTGATCCACTCGTCAGTGGTGTCAACCATTCCAGCAAGCTCATCGTTTGAGAGAACACGCTCAGGAACCGCAAACCCCAGCCCGGCAAAATGTGCTCGTGAAACTGGATGCGTTAACCCGGTGTCAACCATTTACACACCTCTTACAGTGCCCTACTCCGCAGGAGGTGGCGAGGGCGCCTTTGAAATTCTGCATCTAATAACTTCCACAACCTGTTGGCCCGCCGCGCGTTCTGCTGCAGCACAGGCATTTGCAACTGCGCGTACATTGGAGCGACCGTGGCCAATTATGCAGATGCCGTTTAAGCCAAGTAGAGGCGCACCGCCCCGTTCAGCGTAATCTATTCGCCTCCGCAGCTTCCGCAACGTTGGCCTGAGAGGTGCGGCAAGTACTTTCGTCCACAGGCGCTGCCTCAGCTCCTGCTGAATCAGCGACATAGTCATTTCTGCAACACCTTCCGCAGTTTTCAAGGTCACGTTGCCCACGAACCCATCGCAGACAACCACGTCAGCGGTACCCTTAAAAACGTCCCGCCCCTCGACATTCCCTACAAAACAAAATGGTGGTGCATCCTGTGCGGAATCGGCCAGTAGTGCGTGTGTTCTCTTGACGAGATCGTTACCCTTCTGTGCCTCCTCTCCGTTCGAAAGGAGACCAACTCGCGGGCTGCGCACACCCATTACGCGCTCGCAATACACGCTTCCCATAAGGGCAAACTCGTACAGATTGTTAGGGTCACAATCAACTGTCGCGCCTGCGTCC
This sequence comes from Chthonomonadaceae bacterium, assembly GCA_027450145.1. Taxonomy (GTDB): domain Bacteria; phylum Armatimonadota; class Chthonomonadetes; order Chthonomonadales; family Chthonomonadaceae; genus JAJZFK01. The sequence continues at coordinate 45,654 of DAIDKH010000004.1, forward strand.
ATCAGTACGACGGTTTTGCCGTCCACGGTGGGTAAAGGAGTAGCGATAGCAGGTCGATCTACACCCTGAATTCTCCCAAGGGTTAATAGGGAAACGACCATCGCCGCGCCCGTGTTGCCGATGGAGATTAACGCATCTGCCTCACCAGCTTTCACCAATCTCGCAGCTACAACGAGAGAGGCATCAGGCTTACGGCGAAATGCAACCGCAGGCTGATCGGACATGAGGATTACCTGCGTGGTACCGCGGATCGACACGTTCCCTGGGCATTTTCCCCGGCTATTGAGTGCTTGCTCTAAAGTTGCCTTCTCACCCACCATGATAAATTCGGACTGTGACTTACTTGCAGCAGCCAGCACTCCGTCTACAACAACTTCAGGCCCCAAGTCGCCCCCCATCGCGTCCACCGCGATTTTGAGGGGTCGATCAAGAGTTTCAGGAGTGACGGAATTCACTGTCCCGCAGCACTGTCTTCCTGCATGTCAAATACTTGGCGGCCTTTGTAGCGGCCAGTAGCCTGATCGACATGGTGCAGCAACGACACTCCTCCTGGACTTTCAAAGCTGGGTACGATTGCTGGGTGATGAGAAAGTTTGTAATGAGTACGACGCTTGCGAGTTCTCTGATTACTGTGGCGTCGTTTTGGCAATGGCATTGGTTTTTATCTCCGTAAAGTATCACCGGTTCTATTCCGGTAATATTGGTCTAATTTCAAGTGAAACACATAGACTACTGGATGTCGTCGTTGCTCTTTTCCAGCAGAGTCTTTAGGCTAGAGAGTGCATTGTTGCCGGTAGAGGCATCCTGCTCATTCTCTTGCACACGGCTTAAAACTTCACTTGCGGTTCTGTGGCAATGAGAGCAACGATCGTCTTCCCACGGCGGCAAGGGGCGTGTCGGTTCGTCCAAAAGAATGTACTGGCGTAGTAATTCGGTTAGGTCAAACAACATACCATCAAACATTTTACCCGCAACAGGGCTTTCATCTTCCTCAACCACCCTTATTGTTGGCAAACTGTGGGCACCCTTCGAGTGAGTTTCCAATTCAAACTGCTCATCAATATCTAGCGCAACTGGTTGTTCGAAATAATCGGCACATCGGCTGCACACTAATGCCACAGTGGTAGTTCCCTTACCCTTTACAAGGAGTGCCTCCCCGGCGTTAGTAAAGGTGAGCCTTCCCGTGATCTTGGCAGTACACTCCAGGTTCTCATCCACCAACGCTGGCTCATCAATAGTGTACGATGCAGATCGGCCCGGATCAAGTAAAATTTCAGTTAAGTCTAAACGCATTTTGGTCTCTTGATAACACCTATTTCGTTGAGAGGTTCTGCTCTAATAAATCACGTCCGCGTTGGATCTGACTCAGTGCCTTACCAAGAACCCCGTCCAGATTATCCAGTACCGTACGCGCGTACTCGTCCGCACCCATCCTCACAGATTTGGCGTCATCTTCGGCGGCAGCCCGCATGTTCTCTGCGATTACCATCGCTCGCTGAACAATCTCACTAGTTGACACCAACTCTTCACTCTTGATGCGTGCTGCCTCAACAATGCCTTTAGCTTCGGCTTTCCCAGCTTCGATTATGTCACGGCTTTTAGATTCTGCGTCCGTTCGGCATCGCTCAAGTTCCTTGACGGCTGCCTCGTGCGTTTCTAAGAGCACCGCCGACGACTCATCGCGCACCCTCTCGAGAAGCTCTTCCTGTTCTCGCGCCAGCGCCGAAGCACGCTTCATCTCTTCCGGCAGATTCGCCCGTATTTTAAGCAACACGGTGTGGAACCGATCCTCAGGAAATCCTATAAGGATACCAAGAGGGCCCCGCCGAGTTGACTCCACCAGGTCCTCCAGCTCCGTCAGTAATTTCAGAATATCCACATCACTGCGAGTTGGCGGAACAAATCTAGGTTTCTGGTTGGCTGTGGCTGCAGCTTGCACCACGGCAAATTGTTCCTCTGCAGCTGCCTGCGTGAGTTCGGGCGCCACAACATCCGTTTGATTAATTGTTTCCGTACGCAAATTTCGTGCGGAGCCGTTGTTGGACAATTTCAGGAACCAGCCCTTCCACCGCGCCGCCATGGCGGGCGATTTCTTTTACGATACTCGAACTTAAATCTGAATACTGCAGACCCGTTGGTAGAAACACCGTCTCAAGCTCGCTGTTAAGGCGCTGATTAGCAAGGGCCATTTGAAGTTCGTATTCGAAATCGGAAACAAACCGCAAACCCTTCACTATTGCGGTAGCACCGTGAAGCCGCGCATAGTCTACCAAAAGTCCGTCGAAAGAGTCTACCACGACTCGGTCCATCTCTGCACAAAGTTTTGCAAGCATTTCCACGCGTTCCTCAGTAGTAAACAGTGCAGACTTGGAGGAATTGCGGGCAACGACTACCCGTACGTCCTGAAAAAGGCCCTTAGTCCGTCGAATAATATCAAGATGTCCGTAGGTTACGGGATCAAAACTTCCCGGAACAAGTGCTATTGACACGTTTATCCCACTTTCGCTAGTTCAATATTTTGCGGTCCAGACTGGATCAGACGCTTCAACGGTTGGTGTTGCGGTAGGATCAAATCTGGATCGTGCTCGGCAATGGCAGCTGCAGCGGCCTTGCACTCTTCTATCACCTGAATATCTGCCGCAAGATCACCTACCTTAAGCTCCATTGCGCCACTTTGACGCGTACCGAAAAACTCGCCGGGCCCCCGTAGCCGAAGGTCCTCATCGGCAATCTTGAACCCATCGGTGGTATGGGTCATTATCTCCATTCTTGCACGGCCTTCAACGGATTTTGGCGAGGCGATTAAAATGCAGTACGACGCATGCTGCCCTCGCCCAACCCTGCCTCGCAGTTGGTGAAGCTGAGCCAAACCAAATCTGTCGGCGTCCTCTATGAGCATCACAGATGCATTTGGAACATCAACACCCACCTCAATCACGGTGGTGGAGACCAGGATATCGAGCTCATGCGCTTTGAACTGAGCCATTACCGACTTTTTCTCATCAGGCTTCAATTGCCCGTGCATTAATCCAACCCTGTATTCCGGGAAAACCACATTTTGCATATGGGTATAGGTCTCAATTGCGCTCTTTGCCTGCAGTGCCTCGCTCTCCTCCACCAAGGAACAGACCACATACGCCTGACGGCCCTGGTCCAGCATTTCTCGGATGCCGCTGTACACACGGTCGCGCATTTCGTGCGTTCGCCAGTGTGTAACCACAGGTCTTCTGCCAGGAGGCAGTTCGTCGATGATTGTGCTGTCCAAATCACCGTACATCGTGAGCGTCACCGTCCTGGGTATAGGTGTTGCGGTCATGACCAGAATGTGTGGTGAGTCGCCTTTTAGACCTAGCGCCTGGCGCTGCAGTACGCCAAACCGGTGCTGCTCGTCTATTATAACCATGCCTAATTTTGCAAACTGTGTATTATCCTGAATTAGAGCATGCGTACCGACGCCTACTCTTGCCTGCCCAGTTTCCAGGTGCACTCTCGCCGCTTGCCGCGCCTTATTAGTCATGCTGCCCGTCGCTAGCGCAATTGGTATGCCAAGGGGCTCTAGCAGCTGTTGCAGCGCAAATGCATGCTGCTGTGCCAACACCTCCGTAGGCGCCATGAGCGCTGCCTGGCAGCCGTTCTGCACCGCCATTAAAATGGCGGCGACTGCTACGATAGTCTTTCCACTGCCAACATCCCCCTGCACTAACCGATTCATTGCATGACCACTGCTGATATCGGCAGCAATGTCGCCAATAGCTCGTCGTTGAGCACTCGTAAGTTCAAACGGAACTATCTCGTGTAACTCGGCTATCAGCTTGTGAAGGTTCACAGGCATTCGTATGCCGGGCTTTCCTGTGGTGTGCCGCTGACGCCGAAAGTAGGCGAGAGTCTGTATTACTAAAAACTCCTCAAATGCGAGGGTGCGCCGCCCGGCGTCACGGTGAATCCACTCTTCGGGAAAGTGCAGCGCCTTAAAAGCCTCTGATGCTTTCATGAGGTTGTACTGTCGGCAAATATCTTCAGGAATAACCTGCGGAAAGTCGCTCTCTGAAGCCTCGAGAGCTTGCATTACAAGGCGCCTTAAGGTTCGCTGTCGAACACCTTCAGTGAGAGGATAGATAGGGACAATTCGATTCATACTAAGGGAGTCTTGACTTGCAATCTCCCATTCAGGTGAATTCATCTCCGGTGCAAACAGATTATCCGCTTTAACCGATCCATATACAATCACGTCTTCATTTAAGTTGGCTGCGCTAACCAGCGCTTTTTCAACAAACGGTTGATTAAAAAACACCAGCGTAATGCTGCTTCCACCGTCCTCAAGGATAGCCTTCGTTATGCTTATTCTTCCCTTGGGTCTCGTGGTCGATACCGCGCGGATCTTGCCGCGAAGTGTTACAGGCTCGGTCGAGCGAATATTGCGTATGCTCACAAAGGTCCTGCGGTCCTCCCAGCGGCGAGGAACGTGCCAGAGAACGTCGCCAAGCTTATTCAGCCCCAATTTGGCCAAAGGCTTAGCAAGTCCCGGCCCAATCCCCTTTACATATTGTAGAGGACAATCAAGCTGACCTTGAGGCATGTCAATACGATTCCTTAGACGTTTCGCATCACGATCCGTCGGCATTGGGCGCGGTACCAGCAACAGAATGAGGTTATTGTACAAGTATAAGCAAAGAGGAGTCAACACACAGTCGTCTCAGGTTAAAGCCGCCAGAACACAGTTCACCTGGATTTTGAAGCTGAGTGCAGGGCGTAGACTAGTTATTTTATGGACGAGCTCAGTCGTAAGATAGTTAACGAAAGTTGGGTGTGTTCAGCCAATAGGCAGGAAATCGGCTGCACGTAATAGAACTAGGTACACATATAATGCTACTGAAGAGACGTTCCCAAATTACGTAACAGAATGGCTCACGAAGCGTCCTACATTGTAATCAATCGCGTGTAAACATCGCGCACCGCAGCCCTAAGGAGAATAGATGAAGCCGTATGCATCATTTGTACGGATACCCTGGTTAGCTGTTCTAATGGTAGGTATCTGTGTCCTGTCGACAAATCGTGACGCATGGGCGGTACCACATTCTAAACCTGATCGGCAAGTACTACTCGCGAAAGCTGCAGTAAAGCGCGGTATCCAGTACCTCAAGCGCGTACAGGAAAACGATGGTTCGTGGTCGCACTACCCAGCCACAACGGCTCTCGCACTCATTGCACTGCAGCGCAACGGATACAGTTTTCACACCGACGCGGCAGTGCGCCGAGGAATACAATATCTCCTTAAATGGCAACAGCGTAATGGATCAATATGCAACCCATCTGATCCGAATACTGCCCTACCAAACTACAATACCGCACTGTCGCTTATAGCCCTGGGGTTGACGAAGGATGCTGAATTTAGGCCAGTGATAGCCCGCGGACAAAAGTACCTCGAGAACCTCCAGTTCGGCGCAGTGGATGGCATGCAGAAATCCAATCCACTCTACGGTGGGATCGGATATGGAAGTGATCCCGATGATCATCCTGACGTTTCTAACCTCGCGACGGCATTAGAGGCTCTCAAACAGACGGGTGTTCCTTCCCAAGCCCCGGTATTTCAACGCGCGATAGTATTTCTGCAAAGGGTACAGAACCGCGTAGACAGTAATGATCAGGCATGGGCGAAATCCGGCCCCAACGATGGCGGGTTCACCTACGACCCATATGGAACAAGTAAAACCGTGACGGGTGGTCATCGCTCAATGGGGGCTATGACCTACCAGGGCATGGAGAGTTACATCTACTGCGGTCTTAACCGCAATGATCCCCGAGTGGCCGCCGCCTGGCACTGGATTCGCGGTGATTACACGGTTACCCACCATCCCGGCGAAGGCACCACTGCACTGTACTACTACTACAACGCAATGGCAAAAACGCTTGCTGTTTATGGCCAGAAGACAATCACCGATACCCGTGGTGTCAAACACAATTGGGAGTCTGATCTCGAAGTGCAGCTTAGCAAGCTGCAACATCCGGATGGCTCATGGTTTAACAGCAACCCAAGGTACTGGGAGAATCAGCCGTCGCTTGTCACCAGCTACACACTGATAGCGCTCTCCTATTGCCTGCACCCGTAATCGAGAGGACACCTTATAGCATGACTTCAGCAGCAAAATCGAACTCGGATGATGACCTCCAGAGTTTGGAGCGCCTAAAGACCGCTTACGACAGCATGAGATCCAGTATATCTCAAGTCGTGATCGGGCAAGACGCGGTAATTGAGGAGCTGTTGATGGCAGTGTTCTCGCGGGGTCACTGCATACTGGTTGGCGTACCGGGCCTCGCGAAAACATTGTTGGTAAGCACCATATCCAGGGTTCTTTCCCTGTCATTCAAGCGCATTCAATTTACCCCCGACCTTATGCCGGCAGATATCACCGGCACTGAAATCATTCAGGAGGACCCACTTACACGCGAACGCAAGTTCGTGTTCCTTAGGGGCCCATTGTTCGCAAATATGATTCTGGCGGATGAAATCAACCGGACTCCACCCAAAACTCAAGCGGCGTTGTTAGAGGCAATGCAGGAACACAAAATAACAGTGGGCGGTCAAAGCCACGTGTTAGCCGAACCGTTCTTCGTACTCGCGACCCAAAATCCGATCGAGCAGGAAGGTACATACCCGCTGCCAGAGGCGCAACTTGACCGGTTTATGTTCATGATCGTCGTGGGCTATCCAAGCGCTGAAGAAGAGTTACAGATAATGCGCTCAACAACCGGTGGCGCGCAGCCTACTCTCGCCACAACTTTAACAGGTGAGGATATCCTTTCGGTTCAGGATACCGTTCGACGTATTCCTGTTGGTGACCACGTTTTTAGATATGCTGCCAACCTTGTGAGAGCCACCCGACCTCGTGAAACAGGTACGCCCGATTTTGTGAATGAGTGCGTGGCATGGGGAGCTGGCCCGCGCGCGTCGCAATACCTCATTATGGGAGCAAAGGCACGCGCCGCTCTGCAAGGGAGAGCCTACGCAACCACCGAGGACGTAGCGGCAATAGCGCTGCCGGTATTGCGCCATCGCATAGTTACGAATTTCAATGCTGAGGCAGAGGGTCTCACCACCGATGCAATTGTGCAACGGATACTGCAAACATTGCCTCGCCCAACAGACGCGATGCGATGACGGACATCAATGGCGTAAAACCGGCAGCAACGGCCCTGGCAAGCCCTCAGTCACTTGCGCGCATCGCCCGCCTTGAACTACGTGCCCGCACGGTGGTGGACGGGATGCTCTCGGGCATGCATAGAAGCCCTCACCGCGGCAGCAGTATTGAATTTGCGCAACACAGGGATTACGTTCCTGGCGATGAGATAAGGCACATCGATTGGAAAGTCTATGCACGTTCGGATAGGTACCACATTAAGCAGTTCGAAGAAGAGACAAATCTCCGTGCCACCATTCTGATGGACGTAAGCGCGAGTATGAACTACAAAGGCTCTCAGTCTCCGCTGTCTAAACGAGAATACGCGGCAGTTTGCGCAACTGCGCTGGCATCGCTCCTAATTCGTCAGCGCGACGCAGTGGCGTTAGCTCTGTGTGGTGATGGCGTAGAGCAGTTTGTACCGCATTCCTCTACGCCTGGGCACATCCGGGTAATTGCCGAAACAATTGAAAAGGTTCAATCCAGCTCAAAGTCTAGCCTCGGCAGCAGTCTCCATGACCTCGCCGAAAGAATGCAGCGCCGCGGGCTTCTCCTGGCGCTTAGCGACTACTTGGCGGAGCCCGACGAGATTATGCGGGGCCTACAGCATTTTCGCCACCGTCATCACGAGGTTGTGCTTTTTCATGTTCTGGATCGCGATGAAATTGAGTTCCCCTTTAAAACCGCTGCATCATTTAACGATATGGAGCTAGACACTGCCATAACCGCTGAACCAAACGCTCTTCGTCGGGAATACCTTGCCTCTTTTGGTGCATTTGTCGAAGATCTGAAGCGGGGTTGCCGGGAGCTGGGAATGGATTATGTGCTGTTAAGAACTGATCAGCCGGTCGATACAACCCTGGCTCACTACCTCGCTAACAGAATGAACCGCGCGAGGTGACCGCGTGACATTTCTGAACCCTATTCTGTTGGCGGCTGCGGCACTCGTATCAATACCGCTCCTCATACATCTCCTGCGTAGACAAAAGCTCCCAGTAATTCCGTGGGCGGCCATGGAGTTTCTGCGTCAATCGCAAAGCAAGCTCCGTCGCAGAGTGAAGATTGAGGAGCTAATTCTGCTTCTCATCCGGATGTCGATCATCGCAACGGTAGTTTTTGCACTAGCTCGCCCAGTGCTGCGCTCTCTATCGGTGCCGATCATATCCCAAAACAGCCGAGTATATGCCGTCGTTGTTATAGACAACTCCTATAGTATGGGGCAGGTCGCGGAGCACGGAAACACGGCGTGGCAAACGACCAAACGAACTGTGCATCAACTGTTAACATCCATACTTCGACCTGGTGACGACGTTTCCGTCCTGCTGATGAACCACAGTACAACGCCTCTGATAGGAAGCCCAACCTACGACCTGGCGATGGCCGACCGGCAAGTGCAAAATGCTACGCTCTCATACAACGACACAGACTTTACTTCAGGTGCGCGAGCTGCTCTTGCGCTGGTTGACCACGCTACCGCCCCTGTTCGCGAAGTCTATTTTTTCACTGACAATCAAAAGACGGGTATGTCACGGGCGCCAGGGCAACGGGCTGTTTGGCAAAAGCTTTCGAAGGCAGCAAATGTCGTCTGGGTCTCGGCAATTCCGGGTTCAACGCCAGTCGCCAATATTGCACTGCACCTCTCGCCTCCTTCGCGCGAATTGGTAACGGCCAATCTCCCTGCCAGGCTCGAGGCAACTGTTAGCAACTATAGCGGCGAAACGCGCAATATCACAGTCCAATTACGACTTGATGGTGGCCCTCCCAGTGCGCCCCAATCAATGGAGATACCTGCATACGGCTCACAATCTGCTGTATTTACACCATACCTCCCACAACCTGAAACCCATTTTGGTACCGTCACAATAGCAAACAGCTCGACTATTGACGGCCTTGCGGCAGATAACTCGGCCTCATTTGTACTACATTCGCGAAGCGATATTCCAGTTCTATTGCAGGATATGTCACCGGCATCTGGCGGCAGTTCCGCGTCGTCGTTCTACCTCTACACAGCACTGCAGCCAGATAGTACCAGCCATATTTTTGCACCAACCCTCGTCAATGGCTCATTAGGAGCAGTGAATCTCAGTAAATTTGCATGTGTCGTGATTACTGGAGTAACCACTCTAAGCACAAACGAATCTGCGGCTCTATTGCATTTTGTGAGTGCTGGGGGCGGTTTGCTGGTATTTCCCGGACCGTCCACAAATCTAGCATCAATCAATCAGCTCACAGCGTCGCTGCTTCCAGCAAAACTTACAGAACGGGTCATAGCACCAACTAATCAACCATTGACACTTGACAGCGGTAGCATTGGCGATGATCCATCCTTAGAGATATTTCGCGATGCTTCGATCCTGAACATTGGTGATGCGACGTTCAACACCTACTACAATCTTGTTCCTACCCCCTCCCACGAAGCCCAGGCTGTTCCCCACATCCTCGTGAAATTCAGTAACGGCAAACCCGCTGTCGTATCCCGTACACTAGGTCTAGGGAAGGTAATACTTTTCGCATCGACCGCCAATACGGAATGGAATAATCTTCCGGCAAGAGGCGCTTACCTTCCGCTCTTGTACCAGATAATCACGTCGCTGGCAGCTGGGCCACAGGCGCACATGAATTTAGCGCTCGATGCGCCAGCCGTTCTCTCCCTGCCCATCGCCTTTACTGGCAGAAGTGTGACAATCACGCGTCCTGACGGCCGTACGGCAGTCATTCCCACGGTACTTGGTCCAAACGGCGTCACGGTGCAGTACAACAACACGGATGTTCCTGGTGTATACAAAGTAGCGGCAACCGGGTACCACGATGCCTTTGCGGTGACACTGCCATCGGATGAGGGCGACCTACGCCAAATGACTAACACTGCAGCTGATCTGCAACAGGCAGGTGTTAATCCTGCGCGACTAACCGTTGTTAATAAACCCCAGCAATTAGCGGCTGCAATTCACCGGTCACGGTACGGATCAGAGATCTGGCGGTCACTCATAGTGGCAGCACTACTCCTGATGGGCGTCGAGAGCTTCCTTGCCCGCATTTTTGGAAGGCGGGGCTAGCCGCCCTCCTGCTGGTTACCTAACAGTGGGAATGAGGATGAAGAGCGCGGCGTCGTGAGCACCAACCGACTGTTTGATCGCCTCTTTGTTAGTCAAATTCATCTTCGAGCGCTTCCACACGTTGTATGCAAGCACCCGGCCCTTAAGGCTTAGATCGGCGAGAGGCACCGTCATGGTTACAGGGCGGTCACTGCGGTTAAACATTCCCACGGCCACTTTTCCATTAGACAGTGGTCGCACCCATACCTCGGTGGGACCGGCGCTACCAACGAGCCGTGCTCCAATGCCTGCGCTGTCCTGATTAATGGCGATCAAATGGCTATTGGTTAGCATCTCTCGGGTACTTAATGGAAGGTCAGGAAGAAACCCACCTGCCATGAGCGGCGAAGGCAGCAAGGACCAAAAACTTAGCAGCATCCTTTGCTCGTTCATGCTGAAGTTGCTCATACGATCAGGGCCAACTGGTCGCCCACCCATTGAGAGATGCCCAACGGGAAGCATGTCAGCATCTGGCCAATGTCCTGGACCTACATAGGCCTGCCAGCGTCTCGCCAGGGTAAATTCATGGTTAAGTGAGTTCCAATTATCCCAGAAATCACCAGAAACGCGCCACATGTTCGCATGCAATTCTACGTGCATGGCATCTTGAATTGGGGTTTCCCCCGGCGATAAACTAAGCGTTATGGTTCGACCGCAATGCAGGATAGCATCATGCACTGCGTCAATTTCGTCCCGATGATATGGCTGGGAGGTGTCGTCCATTTTAACAAAGTCAACGCCCCACGATGCGTACAGTTTGAATATACTGAGGTAATAAGCTCGTCCAGCGGGGGTATCGCCACGTACACCATACATATCTGGACACCACGAGCAGTTGTCATGAACGTTAGCCGCATCACGAGCATGGAATTTCGATCCTGCGATCGGGAGATTCTCTTCCACCGCAAGGCGAGGAATGCCTCGCATGATATGTATCCCGAACCGCAACCCCATGGCGTGTAAATGGTGTGCTAGAAGTCGAAACCCATTTCCATTGCCAGCTGAAGGAAATCGGTCCGCTGCTGGAATTAATCTTCCATATTTGTCCATTGAGAGAGATTCGCCAGGAGCGCCATTATCGGGTTCAGGATCGGCATTGCCATCGTACCACCGGTAGTCCACAACGATAGTATTCCACCCAATATCCTGTAGATACCTGTGGACATATTGAGCATTTATCAACATTTGTGCCTGGTTTACTCTATCGCCGTAATAGTCATAGCTATTCCAGCCCATTGGCGGTGTTAAGGCAACATGATCTCCAACGGTCAACGTGAATTGATGAGAGGATCTGCCCACTGAGTTAGCAACATCAACAGTGAAATGATAGACACCTGCTCGGGATGCCACGCCCGTGATTGCACCCGTAGCACGATTTATGACCAAGCCGCTCGGAAGATGTACTGCGGTGAACGATACAGAACCATGCCGTGTTGCAACTACCGGAAGCATCACCGCAGAGTGTGGATAAGCCCCGAACACGAATGGCGGCCGTAACTTAGGCGCAATCGCGTTTGCAGACAGGCCGGAACATTTTGGAACTGACAGGGCCAACACAGTTACTATTAGGGAAAACCGACCTAAGTTCACACGGCAGATTCCAGGAAGCAATTTTTAAATCCTCATTTCAGCGGATTGTATCTAGACCACTACCATTTTACTTACTTTTCGTTAGATATTCACAACTAAGCAGGAGAAAGCCCATTTGCCTATCAACCGTCCCGTCATTTGCGCTAAAACCACTCATTCGCCCAGATAGTGAAACGGTCTACGCGAATGAGTGGTACCATACTGGGTCTAGCTCGTAATTGCTTCACCACGCGGGTGCGAACTGTGGGACCCTTTTTCGCTTCTCTGAGTTTCAGACTGTATTGACCAGCCCAATTTGATACCAGCAATGAAGTAAACCAGAGCCACCACCCCCGCGCTAAATGTTACATCCCCTACCACTCGCATCCAACGAAGGGTCTGCAGTAATGGCTGTTGCATGAACTGAGCTGATCGTGCAAACCAATATCCGTGCGATATGCTGGCTTGCATCTGCAACAGGCCAATCGGCAGCAGGCTAAGAACGGCCATGGCACCCACGCCCACGTTAAGGCACCAGAAGGCTATCTGAAGGCTTTTAGTATTCCAGGTAGAACGCACCGTCATGCTGCGAAGACAGAACAACATGAGGCCGATACCCAACATACCATAAACACCAAACAGCGCGGTGTGGGCATGTACCGGAGTAGTATTGAGACCCTGAACATAGTAGAGTGAAATAGGAGGGTTAATAAGGAACCCAAACACTCCTGCCCCAACCAGGTTCCAGAACGACACAGCGATGAAGAACATTATTGGCCATCGGTAAGCCTCCACCCAACTTGCGCTTTTTAGAAGGCCCAGGTTCTCGATTGCCTCAAAGCCGATGAGTGTAAGCGGCACCACCTCGAGTGCCGAGAAGGACGCTCCCAGGGCCAGCACTCCTGTAGGCGTGCCCGTGAAGTACAGGTGGTGCATTGTGCCGATAATGCCCCCTGCTAGAAACACAGCAGTTGCAAATAGTGTAGAAGTAGTTACTGTTGCCAACCTTAAAAGCCCCATACGGACAAAAAGGAAAGCTATAACGGTCACTGCAAATACTTCAAAAAATCCCTCTACCCAAAGGTGTACTACCCACCATCGCCAGTATTCCTCAACTGAAAGGTTGGTATGTTGCCCCCAGGCAAGTCCGGCCCCATAGAAACCGGCGATTGCAACACAGGACAGTGTAAACAGAGACAATAAACTACGGTGTTCACTAGGAGACTTCAAGGCCGGCCACAAAGCGCTCAGCATGAGCCCCAACCAAATGATTAGGCCAGCAAAAAGAAATATCTGCCAGAACCTTCCAAGATCAACGTATTCGTAGCCCTGGTGCCCAAACCAGAAATTTGCAGTGTTTCCCAATCGCTGTTCTACACCAAGCCACTGCCCTGCCATACTACCCCCGACTATAACCAACAGCGCACAAAACAGTAAATTGACTCCGACTGCCTGGTATTTTGGCTCGTGACCGGACACGGCAGGCGCAATAAATAGCCCTGTGGCGAGCCAAGCGGTAGCAATCCAGAAGATCCCAAGCTGTAAATGCCAGGTTCGCGTGACCGCATATGGAAGCCAGCGATCCAGCGGTATTCCATAGAAGCTATTACCCTCCACCCCATAATGAGCTGTAATGATGCCCATGAGTACCTGAAGGCATATGAGGGCCACGACTGTCCAGAAGTATTTCAATGTAGCAGACATGGACGGTGTCATCTTAACACGAAGCAGCGGGTCCGAATCCGGCGCCGCTGGTGCGGGCTCTTCGCGCGACCTCAAGGCCAAATAGTGCCAGGCCAGGGCCCCAATACCTGCCAGTAACACTACGATACTTATCACGCTCCAAATAACCATGGATGCAGTTGGCCTGTTGCCGATTAGAGACTCGGCCGGCCAGTTATTTGTATAGGTAATCGATTGTCCCGGTCTGTCCGTGCTGCAGGACCACGCGGCCCAAAAGAAAAAGGCACATATCTGTCTTCTGCGAGCAGCCGTTTTTATGCTGTTAGATGGAATCGCGTAGTCCTTACGAAGACCATTGAGTGCCGGATCATCACCAAAGAGTTTCTCATAGTGATGGGCCGTTTGCTTCATTGCCCATGCTTCATCGTCGCTAACCGTAAGCACCTTCGTAGTTGGGTTATAGGTGTTAGCGCGAATCGTGAGCTTTAGCCGCTCTCTTAGAGCCGCCTGCTTTTCGGGTGTTAGGGTATTGTAGGCAGGTGCTCCGTCGTCTGTAGCCCACCTGTTTAGAAGCGCGATGCATTCACGATGAAGCCAATCGGCAGACCAATCCGGCGCAACATAAGCTCCGTGCCCCCACACCGTTCCGACCTCCTGCCCACCAATAGACTGCCACACATTCTGGCCGTTCTTTATATCGGCTCGCGTGAACACCACTGCGCCGTTCTGCGCTACGACCTGTGTCGGCGTGGGAGGAGCCTCAATGTAGATTTCGCGACCAAAGTAGATGAGCACTGCAAACGAACATGCTATTACAGTAAACAGGCCAATCCACAAGCGTCGGTAACTCATAGCTAACAACTCCTTTATATCTCATATGCCTTGTGTCAATGACTTCACCGCACGAATAAATTATACTTGGATATTTGGATACATAAATCCAATTTTCTCCACATTTCGACTGATTCTGAACATCACTGCGAATAACTCGCGCTGCGTCCTGGTGACTAGATCCTCTGCTAATCAGCCGTTTCAGGTTGTTTAGCGACAACAGGCTGCGGGTCGATTGACGACACCGCAGGAGGATTCGTGTGGGTGATAACCGAATACTATTGATACATCCAAAAACCAATTGCCTACCATGTTAGGTAAAGGAGCTAAAATGCCACTTGTCGACATGCCGTTGAAACAACTCCACGAATACGGCGGCATAAACCCTAAACCGGACAATTTTGACCAGTATTGGGATAATGCGCTTGCAGAAATGCACGCATTAGATCCGCAGGTTGAATTAGTTCCGCATGAGCTGGATGCACCATTCGCCGAATGTTTCCACCTCTACTTCACAGGTGTAGGTGGCTCTAGGGTTCATGCTAAGTACCTGCGACCAAAGAACAGCACGGCGCCGCATCCTGCAGTTTTATTCTTTCACGGCTATTCCGGTCACAGCGGCGAGTGGTGCGATCGTCTTGGCTACGTTGCGCGAGGGTACAGCGTGGCAGCTCTTGACTGCCGTGGGCAGGGTGGTCTCAGTGATAATAGTGAGGGCGTAAGAGGTACCACGCTACGGGGTCACATTATTCGCGGTCTAGACCACTCTCCCGAGAACCTCTATTACCGCAACATGTTTCTCGATACCGCTCAGCTAGCCCGTATAGTTGGCTCTATGGAGGAGGTAGATGCTAATCGAATTGGCTGCACAGGCGGATCTCAGGGTGGCGGCCTCACTTTAGCCTGTGCTGCGCTGGAGCCTACGATACGCCGAGCCGCCCCGGAATACCCGTTCCTGTGTGATTATAAGCGCATTTGGGAAATGGACCTTTCTGTAGCAGCCTATGAGGAGCTTCGAACGTTCTTCCGCCATTTTGATCCAATGCATCAGCGTGAGGAAGAGATATTTACTCGCCTAGGCTACATAGATATCCAACACCTTGCGTCGCGCATTAAAGCCGAGGTCTTAATGTTTACAGGCCTTATGGATACAGTTTGTCCACCATCCAGTCAATTCGCCGCCTACAACAAGATCACTAGCCCCAAAAAGGTGGTCATTTATCCGGACTACGGGCATGAGGGCTTGCCTGGCTGCAAGGATATGATATACGACTTCTTGGCCAAACTATAGTGCACAATGGAGTAAATGAAACTGAAAAGTTATCAGCCACGGCGTGAGCTCCACTAAATGAACCGCCAAGTAGTCTACTTAGACAATGCTGCCAGCACCCCGATTGATCCCGAGGTGCTGGATGCCATGTTACCGTGGCTTCAAGGCATTGCGTCCGCAGGCAATCCCTCCAGCATTCATTCAGTGGGCCGTGCTGCACGGTCTGCTATCGACCTTGCACGAGAGTCCGTAGCCGATCTGATTTCTGCTGATTTTAGCGAAATAACGTTTACCAGCGGCGGTACCGAGGCAGACAACCTAGCGATATTGGGGAGCGCGAATGCAGAAAAGCGCGGCCGTAGCCAGGTTGCCACAACAGCCATAGAACATCATGCAGTGCTTAATGCAGTTCATCTGCTGGAGGATCGTGGCTGGACCGTTAACACGGTGCAGTCAGACAGAACGGGCCACATACCCTACTCAGAATGGGGCACTGCAATATCCGAGCAAACGGCCATCGTAGCGTGTATGCACGCTAACAACGAGCTCGGCACCATGCAGGATATTAGGGCAGTGGTGCAGGCAGCGAGCAAAGTAAATGCCACTGTGCATGTTGATGCAGTACAAAGTTTGCCATGGGTTGATCTCAATGTTCGGACATTAGATTTTGATCTGTGTGCTATTTCTGCCCACAAGATTTATGGTCCGAAAGGAATTGGAGCACTTTACATCAAACAGGGCTGTTCAGTTTTTCCGCTTTTGGTAGGTGGCAGCCAGGAACGCGAAAAGCGAGCGGGGACTGAAAACGTAGCGGCAATTGTGGGTTTTGGAGCTGCTGCGCGCCTGCTCAAAGGGCGTAGAGCCGAAGACGCTAAGCGCGTTGCCTTATTGCGGGATCGCCTAATTCAGAGGATGTCAAACACCCTTTCAGGATTAAGAATTCATGGCGGCGAGCCTATGCTACCGAACATCGTCAACTTCGCAATTGTGGGCGTCGAGGGACCAACGTTGTTGATGAACCTGGATCGTGAAGGTATCTGCGCATCGAGCGGAGCTGCGTGCTCGTCGGGATCTATTGAACCATCACATGTCCTACGAGCTCTTGGATGTTCGTCTACCCAGGCAGCATCGGGCGTACGTCTTTCCTTAGGACGCACCACTACGATCGAGGAAGTAGACCATGTAGTGGACACTCTTCAGAGGATCGTAGAGCGACTGCAAAGTAGGGGTTGATCGGCTCTAATATGCTCAACTGGCATTGACAAATTCTACTCTCCAGGTATAACTTCTTCCCGCCAGCTATGTTTAGCCTTCCACCCCAACACTTCAAACGCGCCGCTGCAATCGAAAAACGACCGATAAGGATTGTCCTGAGTATATACTGAGGAATCTACCTTCCAAACTGCGTCAGGATAGCATTGCCGAGCCGCTTCAACAGTACACACATCAAGAACCGTGTCTTCCGCAGTGAGCAGCAGACCGTGATATCCTGTTGCGGAAGTGCTCAGGCATCTCATCGCCGCGTCTACCACGTCGCGATTATCTACGTAAGCGAAATATTCGCCTTGCATATGGTGATTGTCTATTCGCCCACGATGTTTCAACCAGTGATATTCGTCGCCATTGGCAACGAAAACAGGCCGCAAGCAAAATGTATTCATGCCGTACCTTTCGCTGAAGGAACGACAGCTCTCCTCCAGCAAGTGTTTCGATAACTGATACGGACTATTAGGATGATGCGGGTGTTCGTCGTCAATTGGTAGGTAATCGGCAGAGCGACGACCTCCGACACAACCCAGCGCATTGACACTGGAAAAGACGACCACTTGCTGAACTTCGGCCTCAAGTGCCGCAAACAGAACGTTCCAGGTACCCTGGACATTGACGTTCAACACCTCTAGCGACGCCCCATGTCGATCGTTTGGTATGGCCGCCAGGTGTATCACGGCATCCATACCCTGCATTGCTTGTCGCACGGTATAGGGATCGCAAATATCGCCACAAATATGTTCACACGGTGCATTGCGAGGGGCAGCCGTACGATCGAGGGTGCGAACCGCGTGCCCCGCTTGCGCGAGCGCAATAGTTTGAAGCTTACCAATTTTGCCGTGGCCGCCCGTAACAAGTACTCGCAACAATCGCTCCTTACCAGAATGACTAGCCTAGCCCACCGGTGATTGCGGCACCAGTGCATTCTCGCCAAAAACACGCGGGAATTGGTGACCACTCTTCACGTGCCGCGTCTCACCATCCATGTAGCACACCGTGAATGCACGACGGGGCTCGCTTGTGTGGTTTACGCCTGAGCGATGCAACAACCAGTAATGTAGTAAAATTGCCTCCCCGCATTTTGCCTCAAGGTAAACCGATTTGTCATCTTGGGCATAGAGCCTCTCGTGTTCCTCTGATATCACGTGCCCATATTCACTTAACAGTCCCAGTTTATGCGAACCAGGAACAACCTGCATACAGCCATTCTCACGCGTCGCGTCATTAAGCGCTGTCCATACTGTCATGAGTGGATTACAATCGAGCCCCCATATGCCGCCGCCATCTTGATGATACGGCAAAATGGTGCCCTTGTGGGCCGGTTTGTTCATGAACATCGCGCGGTAGATTGCTACATTTTCACCGTAAACGGTGTTCGTTATCGCACGGAATAGTGGGTTCTGTATGTACTCGAGGAAAATGGGATCCATCTCCAGCAGTTCAATCTTGCGGTAATCGAGCGTGGCCCCACTCCACTCACCTCCTCCGGGTACATCCTTATACTCTCCAGTGGCACTGTCGAGTTGAAAATACATGTCCGGATACCGCACCTTGCCAAGCATAATATCGTCAATGCGATCTTGCATTGCAATTAGTTGAGTCGAACTGGCGACCTGCCCCAACAAAAGATAGCCCTGCTCGTCGTACTGTTTCCATTGTGCGTCAGTTAACATAACGTGTTCCTTTCGAAAAGCGAACGTTGGTGATTACGTCTCGTTCTCTAACCACGTACACATAGACTGCAAATCGCGAACGTATTTGCGGGCTAGCCCCAATAGCTCGCGTCTATTCTCTCGAAAAATAGCATCCCAGAGACTCCGATTTGAGGCAGATATTCTAGAAAAGTCTCGGTAGCTGCCTCCGGCAAGCTTTAGCGCCATCTCGTGATCTTCGCTAGTCTCAACAAGAGACTGGTAGGCGAAGGACAACATGTGGGGAAGATGGCTAATCAGCGCCGTGCACCTATCATGTTCATGGGCGGTTAACAGTACAGGATTAGCACCAATTGCCCGTATAAAATGGCAAAGTACCGCAGTGGGGCTGCCCACTGCTTCAATGGGCTGGTCAATTCCAACAACAGCCCAAGCAGCTCCTTCAAATAACCCCTCGTGGGCGGCGCCTATTCCGCATTTTGCGGAGCCGGCCATTGGATGGCCCCCAACAAATCGTTCGCCAAAGAGCCCCTCACCCACCGTACATGGAGACATCTTCACACTGCCCAGGTCGGTAATTATGGCGGGTAATGGTGAAGCCTGTGCGATCTCCTGAAGTACAGTCGGTATATACTGTGGTGGTGGCGCAACTACGACTAAATCGGCACCGGCAGCAGCTTCAGCAACAGAGGCACCAACTGAGTGGGCAATCCCCCGGTTGAGGGCTTCGTTCAGAACAGTCGGGGAGGGATCCCAAATCGAAATGAGCTGCGCGATATTGCGCGCAGCGAGATCACAACAAAGGGATCCGCCCAACAAACCTACGCCTATAACTGCTACCTTATTAAAGATTGGCGCTTTAAGGGACACTGGATAGGTTCTCAAGCATTTGGGGCTATTGTTCGACCAACGGCTTCAACCACGGGCTTAATCGCTTCCAGTAATTGCTCAAATTGCTGGAAGGTCAGGGACTGTGGCCCGTCCTTAACGGCTGTCTCAGGTGAGGGATGAACTTCCACAATTACTCCATCCGCCCCGGTTGCAACTGCGCCCATGCTGACCGCAGTAACCAGGCTTCTACGACCAGTCGCATGACTAGGATCTGCAAAAATAGGGAGGTGGCTCAACTCACGCACTGCGGCAATTGCATTGATATCGAAGGTATTTCTCGTGTAGTTTTCAAACGTTCGTATGCCGCGTTCGCATAAAATAATCTCGTAGTTGCCTTGGCTTGCAATATATTCTGCTGCCTGCAGCCACTCTTCAATTGTGCTGGCCCATCCACGCTTCAACATGACGGGTTTTCGTTGAGTGCCTACCTCGCGAAGTAATGAAAAGTTTGCCATGTTGCGAGTACCGATTTGAAAAATATCGGTATATTTACCAACCAGTTCAACATCTCGGGTATCCATTACTTCAGTGATAATGGGTAGGCCAGTCTCCTCCCGTGCCTCAGCCAGTAACTTGAGACCGGTTTCGCCCAGACCGTGAAACGAGTATGGCGATGTTGATGGCTTGAATGCGCCCCCACGAAGAACATGGGCACCTGCTGCCTTTACAAATCTTGCCGTCTCAAAGAGCATCTCGGGTGACTCAACCGTGCAGGGTCCCGCCATGATACAGACAGTACCACCGCCTATTTGCACATTGCCCACGTTAATAACAGTACCAGCAGGCTTAAACGGCTTGCCAACAAGTTTATACGGCTTCAGTATAGGCACAACGCGCTCAACAAACGGAAACGCCTCAAAGTGTTCGACCAGGTTATCCTTGTCACGTTCAGGTGTACCGATTACACCTATGATAGTGCGCTCAACACCCTCAGAGAGGTGCACACCGTATCCCCTGGATTTTAAATCGGCTATTAAACTGTCACGGTCCGCTACTTTCGCGTCGGACTGCAAAATAATGATCAAGACTCCTGCTCCTTAGCATTGCTGCTCTAAATCTCTACCAAATAATTCAAGATATTATAGCACGGCGCGTAGGTGGGGTATCCGAACAGGTCAAGCGAACAATGGATCTAGTCAAAGCTCGCATACCCGCCTCAAGCAGAAATACCACTAGGCTCCCTACCCCCCGGCAAGCAGTTTCCTATGTTCTGCCAGACGCGCATGTTTCTCCTGCCAATCTGCAAAGGCAGCGCGCTCCTTATCGACAACCTCAGCCGATGCGCGAGCCAGAAACTGCTCGTTAGACAGCATACCCCTGCTTCGGGTCAGTTGCTTTTCAACTACGGCAAGTTCCTTATCAACGCGCTCAAGCTCGCGAGGAATGTCTAACGCCGCACCAATTTCGATACGCACTTCACCGCCGGCGATGGGGGCAGCCACCCATTTGCCCGTTTGCTGGCCATGCTCCACACTAAACTCCGAGAGGCGCGCAAGTTCGCGCACTATATTGGACGCCTCTGCAAGTGCTGTGTGCGTCTGTTCCTTTTCCGCCTTCGCCAGTCCCTCCACCCTTAGCGACGGCGGTATAGAGAGCGATGCCCTCAAATTCCTTATGGCCCGCACGGCATCAATTACGATTTCCATTACACCAGCTGCCGCGGCATTGTGCAACGATAGATTTGTCGTAGGGTATGGTGCAACGGAGATGGACGGTGCTGGCTCATGAGGTAAGTACTGCCAAATCTCCTCGGTAATGAATGGAATCATGGGGTGCAGCAGACGTAGCGTCGTTTCAAGCACAAAACTGAGTACATTCCTCGTATTCGTATTGCGTGACGAGTCAGTCCCTCTAATTGAGACCTTCGCAATTTCAACGTACCAGTCGCAGTAGTCATTCCAGAAGAACGTCTGTGCAGCGCGAACTGCATCGTCCATATCGTAAGTGGCCAGGAATGTATTGACCTGATCGATAGTCTCGTTTAAACGATGAAGTATCCATTTGTCAGCCGAGGTGAGCGCTTCTATTTGAGGCAGTACACCGGTTGTGCTGTCATCCAGGTTCATCATCACAAATCGCGAAGCATTCCAAAGTTTCGTGCAAAAATTGCCAGCGATGTCAGTTCTCTGTTCGCTAAAGCGAATGTCCTGGTTTTTTCCTGCTTGTTGCAGTAGAGAAAGGCGAGTAGCATCGGCACCGTGCCGGTCAATAAGATCTATAGGATCGATACCATTGCCTTTCGATTTTGACATCCGTTCGCCTTTTGCATCCAGTACAGTAGCGTGGACATACACATCGCGGAAAGGAATAATAGCTCGCGTAATGCCGTCCTCAAGCAGCAAACCATCCTTGTCATCGGTAATTGCTGCCGGTCGATGCACAAAATCCAGCCCCGTCATGACCATACGAGCCACCCAAAGGTAAAGAATCTCTTGCGCTGTTGAGAGTAGGTCGGTGGGATAGAATGCTAGCAGGTCGTCCGTATTCTTTGGCCAGCCAAGTGTTGCATGGGGCCAAAGTGCACTGGAGAACCAGGTATCCAATACATCCTCGTCCTGCCAACAGTCTGTGGTTCCCAATTTGATTTGGGCCTCCTCGCGAGAGGCAGCGTACGTGTAGCGGCGCGCGCCGTATGCCCTGGGTCCCTCTTCAGCTGCCAGTTCGACGGTGTTCCCTGGCACGTCCGTCCACCATACTGGTATTCGATGCCCCCACCAAAGCTGCCGGCTGATACACCAATCGCGAATGTTATTCATCCATCGCAGGTAGATTGCTTGGTAACGTTCCGGATGAAAGGTAATTAGCCCCTTTTCAACCGCCTCAATGGCGGGCCTAGCGAGGGGCTTCATATCCACAAACCACTGTTCTGAGAGCAAAGGTTCCACAACTTCGCCAGAACGATCGCTTACGGGCGTTTGTATGGTGTAGTCCTCAATTTTCTCAAGGAGGCCCAACTTGTCCATTTCCGCCACGACCTTTTTGCGCGCCTCAAACCTGTCCAATCCTACAAAGTCAGGACCAGCAGCATCGGTCATTCTGCCATCTTTGCCAATTACAACAATCTGCGGCAGGTTATGGCGCAAGCCACATTCAAAGTCGTTCAAATCGTGAGCAGGAGTCACCTTAACCGCACCAGAACCAAATTCCGGCCGTGCATAATTGTCCGCAATGAGCGGAATAGTCCGATTGGTTAATGGCAAACGTAGAGTTGCGCCAAACAGGGACTGGTAACGGTCGTCGTCTGGATTTGCCGCAACAGCCGCATCCCCAAGCATCGTCTCCGGACGTGTTGTGGCTATAGTAATGTAGCCGCTTGCGTCCGCCATAGGATAGCGAAAGTGGTACAGACTGCTTTTGCGCTCTTGTGTGACAACCTCAATGTCAGAAATTGCTGATTGAAATTTGACGTCCCAGTTCACCACACGTGTGCCTCGGTATATGAGCCCACGGTGAAACCAATTTTTAAACTGCTCATGAATTGCACTCACGTACGATTCATCCATTGTAAACCGAACGCGATCCCAATCATACGAACAGCCAAGCTTTTCAAACTGAAAATAAATGCGCTTGCCGTACTGTTCGCGCCATTCCCAGCACTTCTCGATGAACCGCTCCCTACCCAAAGAGTGGCGATCTGTATTTTGCGTTGCCAGGCTCTTCTCGACCATGTTCTGGGTGGCTATGCCTGCGTGATCAGTTCCCGGTAAACACAGTGTAGTAAAACCACGCATTCTGTGCCACCGGGTAAGCGTATCTAGAATGGAATTGTTAAGGGCGTGGCCCATGTGAAGGCTGCCCGTAATATTGGGCGGCGGAATTGTAATGCAGTAGTTAGGACGCCCTTGTTCCGGTTCCATGTGGAACAAGCCTTCCGCCTTCCAACGTTGATACCACTTGTCCTCAATGTTAGCCGGAACGTAGGTTTTGTCTAATTGAGGTTCGCGCGACTCATGCTCAGACATATGTTTCCCCTTTAACGGGCCGGGTACAAAAATGCCCGCGCCCTAAAGCAATAAATTGCAGAAGGACGCGGGCAATCCGCGCGGTACCACCTTCTTTCCCAGCAGAAAAGCCGGGCACTCGAAGAAGCGATAACGGGCTTGAACCGGAACGCCTAAGCACCGCTATGAGGCGATGGTCAGCGTACAACTCCAGGGTGACATTCAGCAGAAACGTAGCCGAGAGGCTTTCACCAGCTCCTCCCTCGCTGTGGCAGTAATCTGCTTACTCTTCCCCTTCGCAGTCTGTTATATTTAGCTATTTCCTGCAGTAGCTTTGGTAACTTCTTCCTGCACGGAAACCGCAGTATCCCAACCTCCCAGGCGATACATGCCCTTGCCGCATGCGGAACAGTTTCCTTTTAAATCGTACCTGCCCCTGCGATTGCAGACTTGTATGGTATTTACCATAACTCTTTGGCTGCGGCAGTGCACGCAGTACCCCATTACTGGTTGGCCGCTTTGTTGACTGCCCGTGGCAGACATGCTTAGTTTGCTCGCTTTAGAAGTGGCATTCCTGTGGCTGCCTCGGAAACAACGTATCCTTCTGGCTGCGTCTCAACAGCGCCCTCTTCCTTCTTGCTGAAGTAATAGAGAACCACCGTTTTGCCCGTGTTGGTCGTACGAGGCATAGCGTGCAGGAAGTACTTCGTTCCTGATTTCTTGCTAACTACCGAGAAAGGCATTACGTTCTCTCCTGTCAAAAGTTGATAAGATTTGCATGATTCCTGCTACGCTCGTCGGGAAGTTCACTACTAATTGTAGTCGAGCAATTTACCATCACCGCATTGTACGAAACCGCGATCTTACAGGTACTCTGGTGCGAAACTCGGGTTCAAGGATTATTCGAGGAATCTATGTGCCGAGGACTATAATAGCACAGTACCCTACGAAACGCAATAAGAAATCGACCTCAGTGCAAGTTATTTATCTTGCAGTTAATCCCAGTATTTGGGACAGTATGCTACCAGTGTCCTAACATGACAAACACAACAATTATGGTGAGTATCGAGAGCATGATAATGACCATTGCAAGGCTCAGTTTAGTACCGTCGTTCTTCTTCTCCTCCTTGCGTTTGGCAACACGCTCTTCTAGTCCCAATTGTGGCACGGCCTGCTTAACTTGAACTACAGGAGCAACCGCTGCTCCATCCAACCGATTGCCACATTGCCAGCAATTGTCCACGGGTTCTACGTCCTGATTCATAGCACTGCAATGAGGACACCGAATCTTTTCCACATTGTCTCCCTTCATAATAGGTCTAAACGAGAAGCGGTAAACTAGTGTACCGCGTTTACCTAGGGTATTAGAACGGAGGTTCCCCTTCATTGGCACAGATCGATTCGCATCGAGTTAGCAACAGAAGCAGTTACGGTGCTCTCAGGTCGCTTTTAAAACGATTTGAGGGCGACAGAATTCCAATAATCATGGGGGTTCTGAATGTCACTCCGGACTCGTTCTCGGACGGAGGCGAGTACCTCGAGGTAGAAAAGGCGTTGGCGCGTGCTTCGGAGCTTGTAAGCCAGGGCGCAGAAATCATCGACGTTGGGGGAGAGTCCACACGCCCTTCTACATTTCGATCTGGAACCCCACTAGGGATTGATGAGGAAATAGGGCGAGTAATCCCTGTCATAGATGCAGTAAGCGCGCAATACCCTGACTTACCCATCTCCATAGACACGTACAAAGGACCAACTGCCAACGCCGCACTAAAATGCGGTGCGGTAATGGTGAATGATATTAGTGCTCTCCGCGCAGATCCTGACATGGTGCACATAATACGCCGCTCAGATGCTTTTGCGTGCCTGATGCACATGCCCGGTCTACCAACTGCAATGCCACAATCACCCACTTACGAAAACGTGGTCGCGGAGGTACACCGACACTTGGCCGAACAGGCCGCTTACGCCGAGAAATGCGGTGTAGGAAGACGCCAGATTTGTATTGACCCCGGTATAGGTTTTGGTAAGTCGGTAGAACAAAATCTACAACTGATTAATCAACTGCAAACCTTAACCAGAGCCCCCTGGCCGGTGCTTGTAGGTCCCTCTCGCAAATCGTTTCTGGGAGCCGTACTGGGTGGTGTGGAACCCTCTCAGCGACTGGAAGCCACCCTGGCAGCGGTAACACTTTGCGTCTCCAAAGGGGCGGCAATTGTAAGGGTACACGATCCCGCAGCGGCCAGAAGGGCGGCACTAGTGGCAGCTGCGATTTGTACAGAGCGCTACAATTCCAGCGGACTACCGATCGGGTTGTAGCACCACCGTTACTACCCTGTGTTGCGCAAGCCAGCCGAGATGCCGTTAATTGTAGCCGAAAGCGCATAATCCAGGGCCTCACCGTGTTCCCCTGTGCGCTTCCTTTTTAGTAGACTCAGCTGCACAAGGCTCATGGGGTCTACATAAGGGTTTCTCAGCCTGATGGAGTTTGCTAACCGCTGATCGTGCTCAAGAACCGCCTCTTGTTTGGTGATCGTTAAGATCATGCGTAAACTGCGCTCGTATTCTTCTTCAAGCATCGTAAAAACACGGTTCCTCAACGCTTCATCCTCAACAAGTTCTGAATAGCGCTTGGCTATGCGGTAATCGGCTTTGGCCAGGCCAGTCTCCACGTTCCGCAGCAGGTCCTCAAACAATGGAAACTTCTCAAGCATCTCCTGCAGAAGTGCTTCGTTGCCTGCAGCTTCCTCTACAAATTGCTCCAACGCGTATCCAACGCCAAAAAATGCCGGTACAACCAACCGGCTTTGCATCCACCCGAATACCCACGGGATGGCGCGTAGGTCGTCCAAGCTCCTCCGTGCGGAACGTCGAGCCGGTCGACTGCCAATGCGAGCATTGTCAAGTTCACTAGTGGGCGTTGCCTGTTCAAAGTAAACAAGGATATCTGGGTTCTCAGCTATACGGCTGCGATAGTACTGAAACGCAATCTGAGAAAGCCGCTCCATCGCCTGTTCCCACCTGGGATTCAGGACAGCCCCCCACCCGCCTGCTCGAGTGAGTGCCTCTAACGACGCGGCTACCATGAGTTCCAAGTTTCGCGCTGCCACTAGTGGATCCGAATACTTCCAGTTCATTACCTCACCTTGTTCGGTGATGCGCAAGCAGCCTGTGAAAGCACCGGGTGGTTGTGCGGTAATGGCCCGGTGCGTTGGACCACCTCCCCGACCTACCGTCCCACCACGGCCGTGGAAAAGCCTGAGTTGCACACCGTGCTCCGCCGCAACCTTGTGAAGGTCACGATGCGCTTTAAATATCTCCCACATCGAGGTGATCATGCCGCCATCTTTGTTCGAGTCGCTGTAGCCCAGCATAACCTCCTGTCGCATTCCCCAACTGTGTAGCAACTTTCTGTACTCGGGAAGCGACCATAGCTCTGCGCAAATCTGGGGACAACGGCGCAAATCATCAATTGACTCGAAAAGAGGCACCGGCATCAGCCCAGGATCATTCTCTGTAGCAGCAACGGAGACACCATTAGCTTGCATCAGCCATATAAGTCCAAGTACGTCCTGACGGCAGCTTGCACCGCTAATAATGAACTGGCGTATGGCCTCAGATGGAAACTCCGCCTTCAACCTAGCAATGGTGCGCATAGTCTCCATAAGCTCTGCAGTGGTTGGAGACGGAGGTTCACCCGCGCTTGACGCATCATCCTGGGTAGCATCGACACCGTGCGACATATCCCGGATTGCACCAGCGTGAACACGCGCGTGTTGCCGTATATCAAGGGTATGAAGGTGGAAACCAAACGTGCGTACTTGCCTTAATAGAGGCTTCAAGTAGTTATCTGCTATTCTGCCCCCTCTGTTACTCGTTAGGCTGGAGTAGGCCGATTTGAGGTCATCCAAGAACTCTTGCGCAGTGGCGTACGCACCTACTGCCAGGTTTTGGTCTGTAGCCTTTAATCGGTGCATCACATAGGCAAAGAAGGACCTGTACATTTCATCCTGCGAACGCGACCGGAAGACGCTTTCATCCAAACGATACTTTTCCCTGTACTGTGCAAGGCGATCTAAAAGCTCCTGCGATACAGGCACCTGACACCGGGATGCGCTCACCTGTTCAATGAGAACTTCAATTGCAGATATGTATGCGGACAGTACCGTAGTGCGAGCAACTCGCAGAGCATCCTCGGTGATGGCTGATGTAACGTTGGGGTTACCGTCCCTATCACCGCCGATCCATGAGCCAAACTCTACGAGATCTGGTAGCTGTTGATCATCGATTGTAACGTCGTAAACTGCTTTAAAGGCCTCAACGACGACCGTGTAAAGGCGTGGCACTGTCGCTATTAATACTCGTGAATAGTAATCCAGCCCCATCCGAATCTCATCGCGTACCGTTGGTGCTCGCCTGCGAACCTCGTCAGTTTGCCATAGCTCCGTGATGTTAGCTACAATCGTAGCCTGCCGCTCACTAGCTTCCGCATCTGTAAGAGGCATCCAGTCAATCTGTTCAATCTGGTGCCCTATTTCGCGGCGCTTGCTTAACACCGTTCGCCGTGCCACTTCGGTGGGATGTGCGGTGAACGTTGGAATGACCAACACTTGGGACAGAATTGCCAAGGCATCTTGAGCCGTGACACCTGCACGTTTAAGGCGCTGGAGGGTACCTGCAAATGATCCCGGCTGCGGGGCCTTCCCGGTAAGGACACGACCAGCCCGCAACCTCCGTTTTCGGTGATTTGCCTCGGCAAGATTGGTGAGCTCGAAGTAAATGGCGAATGCTTTGGTCACCTCATAGGCACGCTCTACCGACAGCTTATCAATCAGCTCCTCAAGGGTCTGCAGGCGCACCTGGCAGTCATTACTGGCACCGTCTTCTGCCTCTCGATATTCTATAGCAAGCCGACGAAGTTCCTCCACGGTACCAAAAAGATCAGCCCCGCCTTGCTCCTGCAAAATCACACCCAGTAATTTGCCAAGAGATCGCACATCGCGTCGCAGTGGCACCTCTTTTAGTGGAGCTTCAGTTGCAAGTAATTCAGCCAATCGCTCTTGCTGATTAGTTGCCGCCCACAGTGGTTCAATCTCTGCCATAGTGCCAGTACGCTCTCCTTAAGCTCTTAGATAGTTGCTTAGCTAATAATAATACTCCCATTCGTACAGCACCGGTATGCTTGCAAACACAGGTTAGCGCTTTACAATAGCCCTGCCGTTTCAAAATCGCCGCATTTACCCATCACCTGCGTGCGTCTGACGTCTCAAGTGGTGTGGACCTTCGGGGATGACCTTTGTATTCGATATTGAGCTTCAACACGGTTATTAGTCGAAAAAAAGCCGCGCGACGTCTGCCGCGCGGCTCAAAACAACAGACCTAATCGATACCTAGCCTGATTGCGACGACAAGTCTACAACGGTGGTGTTA
Organism: Chthonomonadaceae bacterium; assembly: GCA_027450145.1. Lineage (GTDB taxonomy): Bacteria > Armatimonadota > Chthonomonadetes > Chthonomonadales > Chthonomonadaceae > JAJZFK01. Next base: position 74,457 of record DAIDKH010000004.1, read on the forward strand.
GGATTGAAATAGAAGCCGGTTCCCACGAGCCCCGTCCAAAGCTTTTGCTGATCGGGGGTCAGCAGCGCCACAATTACTTTGCCGTATTGGACGCGCTTCTGAAACAGCGTATTCGCGACCTTAAGTGATTGTGCCTTAATATCTGCCTGGTGTTGCTGCAGATCCTGCGCCATCTGCGTCATGCGCTGCGTAAAGTATTGCCGGCGTTCCTGTGGGGTCATGCTGCCAATGTTGGCATTATTGGGCGGTGGCGGCATTACCGACTGCATCATGGTTCGTATCGCAGACATCTGATCTCTCTGGTAATCCCTCAATTGCTGTGCTATTTTCGTAGCTTGATCCGGCGTGAGGTTAAATGACTTAGCAAGATCAGGATTTGCCAGGGCCAACTGCGTTCGCCACTGGTAATCCAACTGGTGCAAACGAGCAACTTGAGAAGGTGTGAGTACTGCCTCAAGTGATTTTGCCTGTCCGTCGGTTATTTTGCTCACTGCAAGCTGCACTTTTTGCTGCGCTTGCTGAAATAGTGCGCGTCGATCCTCTGGGCTCATTGACCGCATGTTCTGGCCGTTTTGTTGGAACATCTGCCGGAATGTCTGCTGTCTGGCACTCATGACTGCCGAATTAGTGGCAGCAGTGGACGATTGCAGCAAGTTGTTCAACTTCACCTGCTGATCACCGTCAAGAAACAATGCTCGTCGTACATCGTCACGGAGCAACAACTGTGCCTCGGTATTCTGGGTTGGGTCTATGTTTACAGGGCCAATTGCATTCATGATGCCGCCCATCCGCTGCATCATGAATCCTGGTGCTCCGCCCCCAAACCCGCCTGGCCCCTGGGCCAACGCCGCCGTTCCAAACAAAAGTCCTGCAGCACAGATCAAGGACGTATAAAATGCTCTACCTCGCATGGGCGTTCCTCCAAATGAACTCGCCTGCTAGTTCGTATACAGGTACTACTACTTACGCAAAGCTCGCCATCTGCTCTACGTATCACTCTACAAATTAGACGACACATATCCGCAACAGTTTACATTCTTGCAGGAACCCAGTGTTACGATGCAGAATTATATAGGTTAAAATGCACCGGTTTACTATGGAGATGGAATTATGACTTGGATTAAAACTATACTGGCAAAGGACTGGGATGAGACGCTACGATCGGCTGTGTCGTGGCGCAAGAAAATGCCAAAGGAATACGGCACCACGCCCATACCTTCCCTGGCGGTACTGGCAGCGCCAGAAAACGGTGGCGGGATAGTAGAATCTCACACACTCCTGCCGGAAACCCTGCTCCACGCGTTTTCAACACACACATCATTAATGAATGAAAATCTTCCTTTGAACCGTGCGCAGCATGAGATGATCGCCACAGTTGTCTCAGTGGCTAACCACTGCTTTTATTGAACAGAATCTCACGCAGAGTTTCTGCGTGCTATTGTTCGTGACGATGACCTTATCACTGCATTGAAATCGGACTTCCGCACGGCTAAGGTGTCAGCGCTCGATATGGCGATTATGGAGTACGCCGTTAAGTTAACGCTTCACCCTGCGTCCATGGCACGGGATGACGTGGAGACGCTTCACGGTCTTGGACTGGACGACACCGGGGTGCTTCAGGTTACACTGATCGCCGCCTGGTTTAATTATATAAACCGAGCTGCCGATGCCCTCGGAGTTGGCCGAGCTTAAACGTTGGAATTGTCACCGGTACTTTCTAGAAGGTAAAGGCATCCAATTTTTAACGGTTTGTTACACCGCGCTTTAAACCGTGGTAACATTTGACTCACGGGACAACCCGCATACCCTCAATTACCAAGGAGATTGAATTGGTACACAACGTTACGCTCATACGTGGTGATGGCACTGGGCCGGAATTGGCCGAAGCTTCACGCAGAGTATTAGATGCTACTGGCGTACAGTTTAGCTGGGATATTCAGGAAGCCGGCGTAGACATTATGGAGACAGCCGGAACACCCCTTCCCCCGGCGGTTATCGAATCAATTCGAAGAAACAAGGTCGCACTGAAGGGACCAATCACCACGCCGATCGGCACAGGGTTCCGCAGCGTAAACGTTGCACTACGCAAAGAACTTGATCTTTACGCCTGTCTTCGACCGTGCAAATACTATCCCGGTATTCGCTCAAAATATGAGGATGTTGACCTCGTAATTGTCCGCGAAAACACAGAGGATTTGTACGCCGGCGTAGAGTACGACCAATTTACCGAAGAGGCCAAGTCAATTATTAAAATGGCCGGTCCTGGCAAAATACGCGAGGACGCTGCTATTTCGATTAAGCCAATTTCGGCTAGCGGCTCCCGCAGAATCATAGAATTCGCCTTCAAATACGCTCGTGAAAACGGCCGAAAAAAGGTAAGTGCGGTTGCAAAAGCCAACATCATGAAGTACACGGACGGTCTGTTCTTCCGCGTTGGCCAGGAAGTCGCTAAGGAGTTCCCGGAAATAGAATACCAGGAGGTGTTGGTGGACAACATGTGCATGCAGCTGGTTCAGAAACCTGAGCTGTATGATGTGTTGGTACTGCCAAACTTGTATGGCGACATCTTGTCAGACCTGTGTGCGGGTCTAGTTGGCGGATTGGGTGTGGCGCCAGGGGCTAACATTGGCGACGGTATTGCCCTTTTCGAACCGACCCATGGCTCCGCACCGAAATACAAGGGGCAGAACAAGGTAAACCCAACTGCTCTTCTCCTCTCCGGTGTCCTCATGCTTCGCCATCTCAAGGAAACTGAGGCCGCCGACAGGCTGGAAAATGCCATTGCAAAAGTAATTAAGGCCGGTCGTGACGTAACATACGACATGAAGCCCGATCGAAATGATCCTACTGCGGTAGGTACTTCGCAGATGGCGGACGCGATTATCGCGGCAATGGGTTAGGTCTCATCGCAAATGCCCAGCATTCTTTTGAATGCTGGGTTTCGTTTTGATAATAGCACGCCTCGGCAGTTTGGTACCCGGAGTTGGTTCAGCTTCGCAGTGACTGCCACATGCTATTCGGTTAAGGAGATAATAATGCGAAAGAAAATTACTATTGTAGGCTCGGGCCAAACGGGTGCGACGCTCGCCCATTGGTTAGCCATTCGTGGCGATGTAGACGTTGTACTTTATGACATTGTAGAGGGCATGCCTCAGGGTAAAGCACTGGACCTCATGGAAGCCATGCCAGTTATTGGCAGCGATGCACACATAACGGGAACCAACGCCTGGTCGGATACGGCGAACAGCGATATCGTGGTCATTACAAGTGGCCTACCGCGTAAACCCGGCATGAGCCGTGACGACCTACTAAAGGTGAATGCCGGAATAGTAGCAGATTGCACTCGCAACGTTGCTGCGCTCTCTCCCAAGGCCATTTTAATCCTGCTAACCAATCCACTGGATGCAATGTGTCACATCGCGCTACATGTGAGCGGCTTTCCTGCCGAACGTGTCTTTGGACAAGCTGGCATCCTTGACACGGCCAGGTTCCGCGCGTTCTTAGCGATGGAAACGGGCATGAGTGTGGCCGAAGTAAATGCCTACGTGCTAGGTGGCCATGGTGACGACATGGTACCACTGCTCGGCAGCACCAATATTGGGGGCGTACCCGTATCAAAATTAATTCCGGCGGATCGCCTTAGCGCTATAGTAGAACGCACGCGCAAGGGCGGTGGCGAAATTGTGTCGTTACTGAAAACCGGCTCTGCGTTCTACGCTCCTTCGGCGGCGCTAGCACAGATGATTGACGCTGTTCTAAACGACAGAAAGCGGATTCTTCCGTGTGCTGTCTATACCGGGTCAAATGACGGAGGCTATGGCGTTAGCAATCTGTACCTTGGTCTGCCAGCGGTGATTGGCGCCGCGGGCGTAGAGAAGATCGTTGAGGTTGATCTCACAGCAGAAGAGTCCGAAGCACTACAGAAGAGTGCTGGTGCGGTAAAAGAGCTGGTGGAGGCACTACGGAGCTTCGATCCGCCATTGTTACCATAGGCGTGTCTGCTACCCAAGAGTTGAAACTAGAATCGCCCTGCCGCTGCCGTGGCAGGGCGCTCGCTTTTGCTCCTCACCTCCCAGAGGCAACTAGGACACAGCGACAAATTACGTGAATCTATGCCAGCTAGCAGTTCATCTGCCACTACAAGGTAACGCACATATCGATACCGCGTGATAATGCTAACGACGGAATTCCTGTTTCAATGGGCACCAGCTAAGTTCGTTAGATAAGCAGGATATGTGTTGCCCAGTGGGAACGATTGAGCAGGATGAGGAGAGGTTACGAAAGCGAGGCGAAGGGTAATTTTAAATCTGTGAGGGATAGCACAACAAGCGGGGATGACGGGACTTGAACCCGCGACTTCCTGCGTGACAGGCAGGCACTCTAACCACTGAGCTACACCCCCGTGTACAAACATGGGCGAACAGGGACTCGAACCCCGGACATCTTCGGTGTAAACGAAGCGCTCTACCGACTGAGCTATCCGCCCCCGAACGCATTAAAAGTATACCCTTGCCGAGGGACATTGTCAATGCCAACGACGTACATAATACTCCCATCGGGAGTTTTATTTTGCTCATTGGTCGTTACGCTTAGCTCTAGGGTAAACTGATATAAATGTTAGCAAAAAGGGCGATGGAGGCCGCCTGCATTCTTGCTAGAATGCGAACCGCATTTACGCTAATGGCTCCTGATCTTACCACCATGGTAAGATCGGGAGCCTTTATCTTGCGCCCCAATAATTTGCCTTTAAGGTGACACGCAAAGTGAACATAACTTTCTACGATATGATAGTGGTTGGTACGGGCGGCGTGTTGGGTGCAAACGCCCGATTTTATTTGAGCCGTTGGGTATCTAACAGAACGGATACATCCCTACCATACGGTACATTAGCTATAAACGTGAGCGGGTGTTTCGTCATGGGGCTATTCATGACACTCTTTTCTACGCTGCACCTAACTGAATCCATGAAGCTGCTGGTAGCCATGGGATTTACAGGGGCGTATACCACCTACTCGACGTTTGAATTTGAAACTTTCGCACTGGTACAAGATGGGCAGTTCTGGCGTGCCGGTGCAAACTTTGCCGTTAGTTTTATACTTGGCTTGGCGGCACTCGTACTTGGAGTGTTTACAGCAAGGCTGGTGACTGTATGACTTCCTCAGAAGAATATGAGACCTCGACCATCGAAACATCTGCAACCGAAACCGGGATGGATCGTAAATCAACCAAAACATCGACCTTTACATTTCGTGACGTCGCTGCAATTTCAGCCGGTGGTTTTGTCGGTGCAAACGCACGATATATCCTGGGCACGTGGGCAACCTCCGTGCTTGGCTCTCAATGGCCCTTTGGTACCTGGCTTATCAACATCACCGGTTGCTTTGTGTTGGGGCTTTTTGTCCCAATGCAACAAGCCCGAGGTTGGAGCGATCAAATGCGGCTTGCAGTTGCTATTGGCTTTCTGGGAGCCTACACGACTTACTCCACGTTTGAATTGGATACCTATGGTTTGATTGAACAACATCGTTACGGAGCCGCGGTAGGATACGCGGCGTCTAGTTTTGCTGTAGGTTTCCTTGCAGTGTACCTAGGTTCCGTGACAGCGCGTTTACTAAACCGGTAGCAACATACTTTGAACTCGAGGATATTAGGATGAATTTACACGGAAAAGCGAAGACGCTCACCATATACATCGGTAGCCACGACCAGGTCAACGGTAAGCCACTTTATCATTTTATCGTTGAACGAGCCCGGTCGTTGGGCTTGGCGGGGGCAACGGTTACTGAAGGAATAGAGGGATATGGCGGCGCCAGCATAATTCACAGGGCAGGCCTACTGGACCTTAGTGTAGACCTGCCCATCGTTATAGAGATCATTGACACGGAAGAGAAGATTGAAAGACATCTCGCTGAGCTAACTGCTCTGGTTGGTGGAGGCATTATAACGCTTCGAGATTGCGAAATTGTTCATTACCTACCTGGCCCCAAGCGTGAACTATGAGGCGGCATCTTTAGCGCGATCTTCCTCACTAAGGTCCCCATCCGTTACAACTCGCCAATTTCCTCCACCCACGTAGCAAATAATCGCGCCACAACCACTGCATTTTGCACGACTTTCGTAGCCTGTGCCGACAGGGGGTGCTTTTGGCTCACCAGTAAATCGATCTCGGGGAAAAAGGGGTTTATTGCAGACAGGACACCGTCCAAAAATGGGTGGTAGTTCACCAGTGTCAAGAAGTTCTGCCTCTTCAATCTCATCGAGTTTTTCGGGGTCCAGTATTTCAATGGCCAACTCGTAAGTCCTCCCAAGTGAATGCCGGTGCATTTGAATACATTGTCGGATCATTCTTTCTATACAATTATACCGGTAAGGCTGAAACTATGACACCCAATCGATTTTATTGCTAGTTATGCATGGTGCCTGATTTGCACGCCGAACGGAATGCTGGGCAACCAACAACAGACATTGGGAGCCGCAGCAGTACATCCTACGTGATCACGTACAAACTTTCGCCTATGACATTTGCCATCTATGCTGTAGGAATCGATTAGCACTCTTGACCCATAACTGCCAACAGAGGTACAATCTTGCTGAAATTAGCGCTCGCAAGATGATAGTGCTAATCCCCAGCAGTCGACGACACAGATGCGTATGGCGCTGGTGTTACATAATTTAAACAATATACTGAAGGAGGTCTCGGTATGCCTACACTTAAGCCGATTAACGACCGACTTGTTGCCAAAGTTGTTACTCCTGTCGAGAAGTCGTCTGGCGGCATTATACTGCCAGATAGCGCTCAGGAGAAACCGCAGGAAGCAGAAGTCATTGCAGTTGGACCTGGCAAGACATTGGAAAATGGCAAGGTAGTTCCTATGGAGGTGCAGGCCGGCCAAATTGTGATCTTCGCAAAATACGGCGGTACAGAAGTTAAAATCGGTAACGAAGAGTTCGTAATTCTTCGCCAGGACGACGTTCTGGCCATCAAAGGTTAAGGAGGTACTGAACACGGATGGCAGCTAAGATTATGCAGTTTGACGAAGAGGCGCGCAGATCCCTCGAGCGTGGTGTCAACATCCTTGCCGACGCTGTAAAAGTCACCCTGGGACCACGCGGCCGTAACGTTGTGCTCGAAAAAAAGTATGGCAGCCCCAACATTATTAACGATGGCGTTACCATCGCAAAAGAGATTGAGGTTGAGAACCAGTTCGAGAACATGGGTGCGCAGCTAGTTCGGGAAGTTGCAAGCAAGACCAATGATGTTGCAGGAGATGGCACCACGACGGCCACCGTTCTCGCGCAGGCCATCGTCAAAGAGGGCCTGAAGTCCGTAGCCGCTGGCGCAAAGCCGCTGCTGGTTAAGCGCGGTATTGAAAAGGCGGTAGAAGCCCTCGTCAACGCCATTAAGGCAAGCAGTACAACCGTCGAAGGCAAATCTGCGGTAGCCCAGGTAGCTACAATCTCTGCAAATGATGCAGAAATTGGTGCTATGCTCGCCGAGGCAATGGAGAAGGTCACAGCCGATGGCGTAATTACCGTTGAAGAGAGCCGTGGCACATCCACGCAGCTGGAAGTTGTCGAGGGCATGCAGTTTGACAAGGGCTACATTTCCCCGTACTTCGTAACCGACTCCGAGCGGATGGAAGCTGCGCTGGAGGATCCCTACATACTGCTCTTCGAAAAGAAGATCAGCGCGGTTGCCGATCTGGTTCCTGTAATGGAGAAGGTCGCCCGCACTGGTAGGCCGCTAGTCATAATTGCTGAAGATGTAGACGGGGAAGCGCTGGCTACTATGGTTGTCAACAAGATTCGCGGCAACGTAAATAGTATTGCGATCAAAGCCCCCGGGTTTGGTGACCGCCGCAAGGCAATGCTCGAGGATATCTCTGTGCTTACGGGCGGCAAGTTTATTACCGAAGACTTGGGCCTTAAGCTAGACAAGATTGAACTCGACATGCTTGGCCGCGCCAAGAGAGTAGTCGTCACTAAGGATGAGACCACCATCGTTGACGGCGCAGGTTCCAAGAGCGAGATAGACGGCCGAATTTCCGTTATCAAAAACCAAATTGAGAACACCGACAGTGACTATGATCGAGAAAAGCTTCAGGAGCGTCTCGCTAAACTCTCTGGTGGCGTTGCGGTGATTCAGGTAGGCGCGGCCACCGAGACGGAACTCAAGGAAAAGAAGGCTCGCATTGAGGACGCCATGCACGCCACCAGAGCCGCAGTAGAGGAAGGCATTGTGCCAGGTGGTGGCATCGCGCTGCTGAACGCCCAGCATGTCCTTGGCGAGTTAAAGCTTACCGGCGACGAACTTATCGGGCTGAACATCGTCCACCGTGCCATTGAAGAGCCATTGCGGCAGATTGCAGCCAATGCTGGGTATGAGGGCAGTGTTGTGGTCAATAAGGTGAAAACACTGAGTGCCGGGCATGGTTTTAATGCGGCGACCGGGCAGTACGAGGATCTCGTCAAAGCCGGTGTAGTCGATCCTGCAAAAGTGGTTAGGGCAGCACTGCAGAATGCTTCTTCGATCGCTGGACTGATACTTACTACCGAGTGTCTAATCAGTGAGAAGAAGGAACCAGTGGCACCCGCACCGGCGCCAGCGCCGGGTGGCGGAATGTACTGATCTTAACCCAATATTAATCCTACAAAGTGAGGCCCTGGCACGGAATTGTAGCCGGGGCCTCCTATCTTTACGTACCTATGGATGACTGAAGCAATACATAACTATCCCTAATGGCGGGTCGGCCGTAGAACCAGTATGTGGAGCGTGTTGCGTAAATACGGCTTCCGCCAGAACGGCGTGCCCGCGGGCATCGGCTTAGGGTCTGGTCTAGCGGTACAGACCAGAAGATCGTGAGTCATATCATCTACCGCCATCGTTCGAGCCCCAGGCTCGGTGGTAACAGTAGCCAACGTAGACAACTTCCCACTGGGCCCATTGCCTATCACAGAAATCGTTCCGTCGCCATTTGAACTAAACGCCAGTCCCAACGCCTTATCAAATCCGGCGGCATCCGGACCGTTACCTATGCGCGGCGTCGCTATCACTTGTCCCGTCTGGTCGTTCAGCACCGTCATCATTCCGTTGTGACAGGTAGAAAATACCAGATGATTACGCGGATCCACGGTAATACCCGATGGTCCATGGCCTGGAGCAAGAGACCAAACCGCAGTAACGCGAAGCTTACGCGCGTCGATTTTTGCAACCTGACTTTTGCTCTCGATGTTGACGTATATGCGGCCGTTGTTACCGGCAACCGCAAACTCCGGCCGGCCGTCCAACGGGATTTCACCGATCAAAGATTGGGATTTACAGTCAATAACGCTCGCTTCATTACTTCCACCGTCAAAGGCAAACACCCTATTCGTATTTGGATCGTAGATGATGCAATCGGGCATACGGCCGACCGGTATCGACTTTATTACAGAAAGAGTGCTTAACTTAAATACGACGACAGCATTCATGCCGCCTGCACTAGCAAAGCCTAGACCGTCGCGATGATCAATAGCGACTCCATGGACGCCAGGTGTAGGTAATACGGCGCCTATTACCTTGCCTTTGTCAACATCCACAACAGTCACCTGATTGCCTTGCGCTACATACAAACGACGCGACTGCGCATCCATGTGCAGGTAATCCCATCTGGCGGCACCAGGCAATTCGATCGTAGTGGAGACTACATAGCGGGGAGACATTGATGGCGTGGAAGCTAAAGCGGCAAACGGCAGTAACGCCGACACAATGCACACCGCAGGCAAAATTAAGTTCACCCTCGACAATTTTGAATGTAACACAAAACAGCTCCCAATCGTTACAAATATTCGTCACCATATTGCGCACGGATTTAGGACGACCACCGTCGGCGGCTGTTTCGGTACCTGAGCAAACTCTAAGTCATCACAGGTCTAAACCAGAATGCGTTGGGTTGCTTGGCAACTTAGTCCATAAGCCGTCGCTCCTTAAGCGATATCCAACAGTTATGGCCAATGACAATGTGGTCGAGCAGCTGAATATCTATAAGTTTGCCAGCCTCCTGGACTCGATTTGTAACCAATTGATCATCGCGACTTGGCGTGGGATCTCCGCTTGGATGGTTATGCACGAGGATTATGCTCGCGGCATTTACCTGTATAGCTTCGCGAAAAATACCTGATATATACACCGGAGCACTGTTGTGCGTGCCAACTGTGACTGAACTGGTACGGACAAGCCTGTTTTTTACATCCAGCAGAAGCACTCTTAGATGCTCCTGGGTAAGATCACGCATTTCTGGCATAAGGATGTTCGCTACATCCTCTGGCCCCGTAATCGAAGGACGATCATCTGCATTTATCACTGCCAAGCGCTTGCCAAGCTCAACGGCTGCCATGATCTCTACGGCTTTGGTTTGGCCAACGCCCTTTATTTGTGTCAGGCCGCCGACACCAGCTATTGATATGCCTCGTAAACCGTTAAAATGGCTTATTAGCTGCTCTGCAAGGCCTATTGCGGAGCGCTCTCGTGTGCCTGTTCGCAACAATATTGCCAACAGCTCTGCACTTGAGAGAACACCGGCACCATACTGCAGCAAGCGCTCACGAGGTCGGTCGCTAGCCGGTAGTTCACGGATCGCTGCGTTATACCGCACAGGTACGGAAATATCCGAGGTCATTCACAGTCTCCTGACACGACAAAAGCTAATTGCGGTGTTCCATTGCTTGATAATGATACTGTCAACGTAGTAAAAGTCACGAAAGCCAAGGCGAAGACGCTACTGCAACGCCATCCATTCGTTGTAATGGTTTACACAGCAGCCATATAATTCAATGGGGATACGGGACGAACAATAAATTGTAATGGTTTGGAACATTTGTGTCAACTGAAACGGCACGCTATTTCGCTGTTAAAAAACAAAAAAGCGCGCCACCCACTTTAACATAGGTTGCGCGCTCTGCGGAAGTGAGAGACGGTTAGCCTGTAAGGTACCCTCGCAGGTTGCCCTGCTTTGCAGCGTACTTCATCTTCTTCACGGCGAGCAGTTCGATCTGCCGAACACGCTCTCGCGATATTTGCATCGCCTCTCCGATTTGCTGAAGTACCTGAGCAGCCTCTTCTTCGAAGCCGAGGCGCTTTCGCATTACCTCAGCCTCTCTAGGTGTAAGCACTGCAAACAGATTATCGAGCTGTGCAGTTTTCTCGTTCGACAACATTGCTTCCTGAGGATTCGCTGCCCCACCATCATTTACAAGCGCCATTAGGGATGTGTTGTCATCCTCACCCACTAGCATATCGAGCGATACTGGCTCTTGCGCAGATGCCCGCAAAGCTTCGACCTTGCGAATAGTTACGCCAAGGAGTTCAGCTAGTTTCTCGGAAGACGGCTCTTCACCGTTATCCCTTATCCATTGCGCACGAGTGCGATCAAGTTTTCGAACAGATTCGGACACATGAGCTGGAATTCGGATGAATTTCGCTTTGTTGTCTAACGCACGACTGATCGATTGTCGTATCCAGTGCGTCGCATAGGTGCTGAACCTAAATCCACGGGAGGCATCAAACCGCTCCGCAGCGGTCATCAGGCCGATCGCGCCTTCCTGAACAAGGTCCTCAAATGGCAGGAGATGAGTGTTGTAGTTCTTTGCAATATTAATCACAAGGCGCATGTTAGCTTCTACGAGTGCATCGCGAGCCGCTATATCGCCCTGCTGAATGCGCTTTGCCAATTCGAGTTCTTCAGCACTAGAAAGCAAAGGGCGCTTCGTTAGTTTGATTATATAAGATGCAATCTCCGAGGGGGTGCCTGGTACATCCGGAGTTGTGTTACTATCCCCTACTCGGCTCGGATTCTGCGTTCTCTTCATCGGAAATATGATCCCTCTCTGTCATGAGACGTCTCGTTCGCCATTCGTTGCTGCGCCAACACGTTTGCTGCGGTTTCACACGTACCTTGTTCCACACCCGCATGGCTTGCAGACACCGTACAAATAGCGATAATCTCAAAACCGGCAATTGCACGCTCACCAATATCCATTAGACGAAGAAACACGGGAATAGGATTTAGTGAAGGGTGTGAATGTTTTCACACCGCAGATGCAATTGATTTAACACACCTAGATCCAGTCTCCTTCGGCGCCTATGCAATAGCGCCCACGGTTCGCGTTCTAGCTTTGCAGCCATTATGTGTACACCGGTCCGACATAATAAGGAATGAATAATTGCCGGGAAATGAAATTGTGGTGTATTGGACTCAATACCAGACGTCGCGACCAAGTAGTCCGAATTTAACCATGTGTCAGCAAGATTCCTGCCAACCTATGTATAAATTGTGGATATTCTCATCTATTAAGACGATACATCACTGCAAAAGGTTTTGCAAACCCTTGAGCGATGCGAAAATGTTGGTGCGATCCAGCAGACGATAGCTTCTGATAAGCACCTAAACAGGTGTAAGTTAACGGTATATCGCGATCAAGTTTGAGCGGTAATCATATCGTAAACCGAAAACGCCATGTTTACCATCGATAACTCTAGATGCGGAGCCAGTATTGGGAGGACGGATGAGGGGAACATCGCAGCCCGGTATTGCCATGGGATACGCCGGGCTGCGAACTTAAACTAGAACTTGTAGCCCAGTGTTAAACTGTAGCCATCCAGTTCATTGCTGCTGCCCGAGATGAAGAAGTATCTCAAATCGAGAGAAAGCGGATTAGTCGTGTGCGTAAGCTGATATCCCAAAATGAGATCCAGCGCGACGCCGTTAGTCCCCTTGCCGTTGTCTCGCTTGCCAAAGGAGTAGCCGGCACCAAGACCGTATCGAATGTTGTGGTGATGCAGCACCAGGTTGATCAACAGCGGGATGCTGTAGACCTTATCGAAGCCGTTGTAGCCAAGGCCAATCAACAGGTCGTAGTTGGATGCGGCATACACGCGGCGTTCTAGCGTGCCACTGATACCAACATCGCCCATCACCTTGCGCGTGGTGTTGCTTTGGGCGACGAATACACCTAGACGAAAATACCAATCTCGCGATAGCTCCGGATTCACACTGGTATCAAACTGCGCACGGGCCGGCCTAGCTGCCGTAAGGCCTCCGATGGCCACCACGAGCGCCAGCAGGATAGTCCAGGGAGCAACAGATCGTTTCACTGAGTGTCCTCCTTAAATTTGGCGTGTCGTCGCGGCGCTGCTTTCCAAAGTTTCCAGCGCCGATCCAATCCGCGCCGACATTCTAGTCGGTAGTATTAGTATTGCATTCACTGCAGGCAATTTCCTGCCCGATTTCGAAAATAGCCCACCAGCCAACCGCAGCAGAGGAAGGACTGGTGGGCAAACCTACCAATGAATTCAGCCGGTTACTTTCACACCAAGTTTTTGAAGCGCCTTGTCCAGGCTCTCATCACCCTGATCGTACCCAACAAGCTCCGCACTGACTTTGCCTTCAGCATCAATAACATAGGTTGTGGGGATCCCAGTCACCTTGTACAGTTTGGAGGATACGGCATCTGGTTGATCTTTATCAAAGGCAAACGTCCAGGTGTAATCGTTCTTATGGTCTTTTAGCCACTGCCGGTAAGCGGGCTCTTTGTCCCATGTGCACACACCTAGAACAACAACCTTAGAAGGATCAAGCTGTTTGAATATCTTCTCCATGTGCGGCATTGATGCCTGACATGGACCGCACCATGTCGCCCAAAAATCGAGAACGACAATCTTACCGCGGTAATCTTTCAGCGACACTGGCTGTCCGTCGGACTTCATGAGTGTGAAGTTGGGTGCTTCGGAACCAATGGGAAGCATAGCCGGTTGCGGTGGCGCAGCTGGTACGTAGGCTGGCGCGGTGGTGCGTGTAAGAGTAAGCGTGGAGCCATCGGCAGAGAGACGCGGCGTGTAATTGGTGCCATTTAACGCGAAGGTGTAGAGACCATTCGCGCGGAAGGCAAATTTTCCATCATGCCCAGTGTCTATCCGGATATCCATCGGACGACTTTTCGGGTTTCCAACCGGGTTTCCTTTTTGGTCGAGCTCTCCGTGTTTATTGTATAGCCCGTCACAATCGTTTTCGTCTACCATTATCTTGGTTGGTGTACCGCTAAGCATCATTGTACCCATGCGTGCGGCTTCGCGAAATCGCTCTAGGTGCACCTGACCATTTTGAACTATGCAATAAATCGCAACACCGTACGGTGCACGCGACGTTTCAACGGATTTTGTACCATAGGAGGCATTGAGCACTAGCTCTTCCGGACCGTATAATTCACGGCCCTGTTGAGTTCTGTAAGTCCAGTTGATGTTTGTTGCTGCTGCCAGATTACCAGAATGATCACCGTCAAGGTAGAATTTGAAATGGCCAGGCTTCTCGTCCACGGCAATAACATACTTGCTTTTAGGTCCGTTACCTAACGAAAACTCACCGTATTGAACCTTTCCACTATATTTCGGTTCGTTGGTAATTCCGGCCGGCTTTGTATCGGATAGTGGAATGGCTACGGGGTAATATCCCGCCTCATACTGATTCATTCCTGCCATATTTAAGGCCGTAGGATCCATTGTGAGCTTCAGATGGTACTGCGCGGGTGCCGCCCACGCTGCGGTTGCGGTGCACAACAAACATGCAACCGCACCTAATAGTCTCTGCATTTCGCACTCCTTCAGAAAAGTCTCAGTGTTCCTGCTTGTGGCAGGCCCAAGTTTCGCCGCGTGAGCGTGCAACAGATTTCATTGCATCTCACCAAACTAATCTCTATTTGCCAGGTATTGCAGACAGAGAAGGATCTCCCGAAATCACCACTTGCTGGGTATAGCTAAACTTCCCCAGCCTAAATGTTACCGTATAACTGCCAGGGGTTACAAATTTAGCTGCATGGTCGCCCTCACCCCACCCATTTGGCGGGGCGGGTACCTTCAGGTTCCAGTGAATAGACTGCAGACCTGGCATCTGACTGCCAGTCGTGCTAAACACTGTTTTGCCTTTACCATCCTTCACATCTATGTCTGGACCTGCCGACTCTAATTTAGGTAACCAGTAGTTCACCACTAATCCCGACGGTGGGTTGCCTGCCACAAAGTGGCCCTGTCCCGAAATGGAGGTGAATCGGCCATTGTATTCCAATGCAGGTTGTAGGGGAAACAGGTATGGCGCGGCACCGTTTGGATTTGATGCCAGAGCCTCCAGTTCTGTTATATTGTCCAGCACCCAAACGCTTCTGCCATGGGTACCTGCTACTAGAGCGTGGTCACGCGGCTGTATTGCAAGGTCATCGACCGCAACGGTAGGAAGGTTTTGATTCAAGTTGTACCAATGTCCACCGTCGTTAAACGACACCCATGCACCGAATTCCGTACCTGCGAACAACAGGTTGCCGTTAACGCCGTCCTCCTTAAGGGCTTGCACCGGTCCATCGGCTGGAAGATTCGATATGATGGATCGCCAGGTCTTTCCGAAATCCTCTGTCTCAAAGATGAACGGCGATAGATTATCGCTTCTATGCCCGTCTATGGAGATATATGCACGACCTTTTTGAAAATGCGATGCAACAATTCGCGTGACCCAAAAGTTGCGAACTACCACCGGTAGGTTATCTGTAACGTTGGTCCATGATTTCCCTCCATCCTGAGTCACCTGGACATTACCGTCATCGGTTCCTGCCCATAGCACTTCCTTGTCGAGAGGCGATTGCGCGAGTGAAACGATGGTGCCGTATGTCTCAGCACCAGAGCCAACGGAGGTGATGTGGGGACCAACCTGCTTTGATAGATCTGGGCTGATCTCTTTCCAATCACGGCAGTGATTGGTAAATTTCAACAGGACACTGCCGCCAACGTACAGGGTTCCTGGGTTAAATCGGTCTAACATCATAGGTGTGTTCCAATTAAACCTGAAATCCGGGTACCCTTCGGGTGCGACGGGAGAAATACCACGCGCAGTGTTAGTGTGATGGTTTAGTCGTTGAATTCCTCCGTTTTGAGACTCCGCATAAACAATCTTGGGATCGCGGGGATCTGCAAAAGCGTAAAACCCGTCTCCCCCGTTTAAAGCTTGCCAGTTACAGTTTGTAATGCCTGGATAGGCCATGCTATTCGACGGCCCCATCCAACAGCTATTGTCCTGCATGCCGCCATAAATCCAATAGGGCTGTTGTGAATCTACGCTTACCTCATAGAATTCACCCATGGGAAAGTTGTTAACTGCCTGCCAGTGTTTGTTTGCGTCATACGAGACGAAGATACCTCCGTCCGTGCCAAGAATGAGATGGTCGGGGTGCGCCGGATCAATCCACAGAGCGTGCAGGTCTGGATGAACAGGCCCACCGTAACCTGGCTTCACAAACGTTTTACCACCGTCAGTGCTTACGGCAAGCCCAAATCCTAGCACGTAAACGTTATCCGGGTTGGTAGGATTCACACGAATTTGACCAAAATAGAAACCACGGGGCGCAATATGGTTTACACGTTCCCAGGTAGCACCGTAATCGGTAGATTTAAAGATACCACCGTATTTACTGTTAGTATCGAAAAGGTTCCTCGCCCCGCCCTCATCGCATTCAACTACCGAGTACATGATATTTGGTTTCGAAGCAGACTCGGCTAATCCTATCCTCCCAACTTCATGGGACGGTAAGCCAACGACCTTTTTCCAAGTGGCGCCATCGTCTGTGGAGCGATAGATTGTATTTCGATGATTGATGCCGTAATAACCCCAAGGGGTCCTCAGCCGGCTGTAGGCGGCGGCAAGCACTATGTGGGAACCGGGTGGTCCAAGTAGAACGTCGGTCACTCCCGTTTTCGGACCAAGATTTAGGACGTTATGCCATGTCTTTCCTCCGTCGGTGGTTTTGAAGAGGCCCCTTGAGGCGTTGTACCCCCACAGGTCACCCATAGCCGCGACGTACACCGTGTTGGGGTCCTTGGAATCCACGACCACGCGGGCGATCTCACGTGTATGATCTAAGCCCATGTGGGTCCACGTTCGCCCAGCATCAGTTGACTTATATATGCCGTCGCCCCAAGAACTGCTGTTTCGGCCATTGGCCTCACCCGTACCAACCCACACTATCGCGGGGTTTGATGGTGCAACGGCGACAGCCCCAACCGACCCAACTGGTTCATGATTAAACACGGCATGCCAGGTTGTACCGTTGTCTGTCGTCTTGATAACGCCGCCTGTGGCCATAGCTACGTAATAGATATAGCTGTTCGTCGGATCAACAGCAATATCGGATACCCTGCCTCCGGTGTTTGCGGGCCCAACCGACCTCCAATGAACGGCCGATAAAACCGCTTGGCGAAGTGAAGGTGGATTTTGTGCCACAGCCGATGACGGTGACATACCGAGTGTGGCAAGCGGCAATAGCAAGGCGATAATCGACATTGGAGTACGACAACTCATATGGAAGACGGCCTTTCTAAAATTCTTGGGGGTGTGGCTTTAAATCAACACGATATGGCTACAGCCCACGTTTGACAGGCATTAGAACTTTGACGCCAGTGTTGGTCGTTCGTTCCGCCAAATACTCGCTAAAGTATACTGTAATCAGTGATTGCAAATACAGGAGGTTTTACAAGATTATGCTGCTTAAACGCGTGCTAATGGCACTGTTAATTACGAGCGTAGTATCACTCGCCGTGTATATGGGTTATGCGACGATTACAGCACCGGATGGGTACCTGGCTCAGAACTTGCCCTCAATGTCTAATCCATCTAGCCGTCCGCCGAGTGCCGATGCACCGCTGCCGCTATTGGGTCCTGCGGCGCCAACTACCTTGGCATCGCTAAAGGGAAAGGTAGTCATTCTCGATTTTTGGGCCTCATGGTGTGGGCCATGCCGGATGAGTATGCCGCACCTCGAAAAGCTTTATAAAAAGTACAACACTAAAGGACTTGAGGTAATTGGAGTCAGCCAGGATGGTCCCGACAATCCATCGCCGTCGGATACAATTGCCGCCGAGAAAACTGCAGTAGACGCTGCAAAGGAGATTGGAATAACATATCCAATCATGCTTGCATCGTCATCTCCAAGCCTGCTCACAACCTATCCTCATGATGGAATTCCTGCCCTTTATGTTCTTGATAAAAAAGGGCGATTGGCATACAAAGAGGAGGGGTTTGACCCCGAAACCGGTCTCACAGATGTTGAGGCAGCCGTCCAGAAGCTGCTAAAAGAGAATTAGAGTACTAACTAAAACAAATTGCCCGAACAAGCCCACTGATTGAGCTTATTCGGGCATGCACCGAAGCTTACTAGAATAGCTAGACAGTAGGACGATTCTTTCTCTGTTGAAACGCACTAGCTAACACAGCGAAAAGCAACACGCCTCCCACTACAGTCCCCTGCCACACGGTTGGATTGGCCAACTTTATATTGATGGCAGCAAGCAGAATCTCAAGCAGTGCGGCGCCAAGGATGGTGCCCATTATACTTCCTTCACCGCCCATAAGGTTCGCTCCGCCAATAACCGCTGCTGCTACAGCGTTGAGTTCGTACCCTACGGCGCTTGTGGGGTCACCTTGCTGACCGTACCCCGCGAAGAGGATACCGGCAATTCCACCCAACACAGCACTAAGGCAGTAGACAAACAACTTGACCTTAGCCACATCAATTCCAGATAAGCGGGCCGCCTGTTCGTTGCTTCCTACGCTGTAGATGTATCTGCCAAGCGGACTTCTAGCCAGTATAAGGTGAGAAATTACCGCCAGGACGATCATTAGAACAAACGGAATAGGAACCGCGAAGCTGGTGTTCGCAAAAAACTGCCCGTTTGCAAGGGTGTTTAAAAATCCGTACTGGGAAATGGTAACGGGTAGCTGATTATTTAGGACCAGCGCTTGGCTTCTCAACAGCGTAAGCGATGCTAGCGTAACCACGAATGCAGGCAGTTTAAGCCACGCTACCAGTACACCGTGTATTGCACCAATGAATAACGACACCAGCAGGGTGAAACTTATCGCCGCAATCATCACTAGCGTCATTGAATAGTGATGGTGCAAGGCATTCGCCGACATTGCCAGCACCATTCCAGTAAACGCCATTAACGACCCCAACGATAGATCTATGCCACCAGTGATGATGACCACCGTTTCTCCAATGGCGTAAATTGCAAGCAATGCTACCTGCAGCAGGGTGTTCAGGATATTCTGTTGACTGAAGAATGGTCCACGCACTGATGAGTTGAACATAACCAACAGCAACGCAACAAGTACAACCACGACGCTTGATTCCCTAGCCATAAGCAGACTCTTAATAGAGCTGCCTATGGAGGAACCCTGCCTACCGGAGAGCGTATTGTTGTTCGCTGCCTGGGAATCAGGTTGAGGCAATCCCCTTCTCCTTCAGCATCTGTAGAAAAGCTGGCGCATTCGCAGGTGTAACCACGGTTACGCCGGTATCAATGGTGTGGTTTTTCATATCTAGTGGCATTTTGAGCTTGTCGAGTTCTGGCTTCAGTTGCCCCAGCGCCTCATCTACATTGCCATTATCTTTATTGAGGTAATTAAGCAACATGATGGACAAGCGGCCCTCTTGGTATGGAGACTGTACTACGGTAAGGTCGACCATACCATCAGCCAGACCCTTCAAGGTCTCAGGATCGCCGTCGAAGCAGATAATCTTCATTTTGCTTCGAAGGTTCTCCTGCTGCACGACATTAATGATAGCTGGACCGTCGTAGGAATAGAGACCTACAAGTCCGTTAAGGCCCTGGCTCTGGTATTTGGTAATAGCGTTTTGAACGTTCGTCTGTGCAACATTCTTGTCCTGATTGTCGATCATAGGCTGCGCAAGGAAGGTAATGTTGCTGCCCTGTAGTGCCTTAAGGAAGCCGTTATAACGGTCGATCGCGTTCTGCTGACTCATGGTTCCAACAAACGCCATTAGCTTACCGCCGTTTGGAAACAGCTTTCGCGCCGCCTGGCCAGCAAGAAAGCCCGCGTTGAAGTTATTGGTGCCAAGGTAAGCGAGCCGATTAGAGTTAGGCGCATCGGAGTCAAAGCAAATGACCGGCACATGGCTGGCTACAGCCTGGTTGATGGTAGTAGTCATAGCAGCGGGATCGATTACCGAAATGCCAATTCCCTTCACACCTTTAGCAAGTGCATCCTTAAAAATACGAATTTGCTGTACGGTGTTACTAGGGTTTGGGCTCTGGCGCTCCGCATCTACTTTGAGGGTAGCCCCAACTTCCTTAGATCCCTTATCCAGCGACACCCAGAACGGTGATGTACCGTTTGTGATGAGCATATATGTTGGTTTTGATGACGACGAGGATCCAGTGGAAGAGGCAGTGCCCCCATTTCCCCCGCTGCTGTTACTGCAGCCTGCCACAGCAGCCATAAGCGCCGCGGCAACTGCTCCCTGCCATAGGAAGCGACATTTCATGGTAAAGTTTCTTCTCCTTATGGAAATGAATGGTATCGAAGCGATCTGCACTAAGAACCGTTAGAGGCCCAGTGAACTCTTCAAAAAGTGTCTGCTAATAGAGAGAGACTCACGCGGAGTCAGCACCGTTCGATCCTGTTCTGTGACCACCCACATTGCCGCTGTATCTTCCACCGCGGCATATGCACTCTTAAGATCCACGTCACCGCCGCCTAACTCTAGAAACTGCGGTACCGATTTTCCCACTGCATCAACTACCCGTTTGCCATCCTTGAAATGAAAATACCCGGCACGGTTCGCATTCCTGCGAATAAATTCAGCAGGATCCTGCCCGGCATACCACAGCCAGAACACATCGATGTTTAGAAAAACCAGTTCGGGATCAGTCTCTTGAAGCAGCACATCCATTCCTGTACTGCCACCCAGGTCCTTAAACTCCCAATCATGGTTATGGTAGTTGAATTTCACACCACAATCTGCAAGCAGCCTGCCAACCTCGTTGAACCTTTTGGCGGACGCCATATATCCCGCCACAGAATTGCCATCGGCCACACCTGAGCACATCATGTATTTAACACCTGCATCATTTGCATATGACAATGCAGACCTAAGTAGGTCATCATCGGCAAAGGTGTTATAACCGAAATGGGCTCCTGAAATGCGTACACCATGTTGGGAGAGCGCAGTATCTACCTGTTCCTTCCCATGTGAAGCGTAGAGATTTCCAGCCTCGATGGCGCCGAATCCTGCAGCAGCGATATCTTCTATCATCCCATTGAGGTCCGTACTGTTGCGCCCACCAAAAATGATCGACTGCACAGCTAGCTCAGGTCTGGCCATATTCCCCTCATAAAGCCCGTCGTTAAATTGGCAGTACTATTCTGCACGCCCTATTAAAATACCTTCAAAGTGTCCACAATGTTTGTAAAGATTCTACATTAATTCGTTTAAGTGAGTTTAATCGCCTAATCGAGCATTTGGCAAGGCTGAGATACCAAACGACACCCCACTGCGAAATAGTGCAGCGGGGTGTCGTTTTGAAGTTACTAGTGCGGTTAGGCGGCCCGTTTAGTATCCTTTTCATCGTCTCCAAACCGGCTTAATGCACTGTCTAGTATTCCCTTCTTGCGCCTATCAGGGAACGGCAAGCTGCCTGTTTGCGGCGTTTTCCGTCTATCCCAATCGAAGCTCTGGAACTTGGCAACCAAGGCCATCACCTTTTGATTGGTTTCGCTAAGCTTCTCTGCCTCTTCCAGCACGTTGCTTAATTCGGCGCTCTGTTTACCTACGGTCTCCAACACCTGCTCCGCATTGCGAGAGAAATCGGCAGCCGCAGCACTCATCTCCTGCGCGCCTGCTGCTGTCTCCTGGCTTACAGAAGCCACTGTAAGTATGGCCTGCCCCACATTGTCGCCATACTCCACAACGTGTTCCACGGTTTCAAGGTTGCGTACTGCACTGCTTGCAACCTGTTCTATTGCAGTTTGAACCTGTTGAATGGATGTTGCCATGTCGCGGGCCTGTTCTGTCATGTTAGAAATGTCTGCAGACACCGCAGAGACCTGACTCACGATATGCTGAAACGCCTCACCCGCCTGCTGGCTCTTTGCAGACTCTTTTATGACCTGTTCGCTATTCCGCGCCATTGAGGTAACAGTTTCTTCTACGGTAGATCGCACCGATGCAATCAAACCAGCTATTTCGCGGGTGGCCAATGCAGACCTCTCGGCCAACTTGCGTACTTCGTCCGCTACCACGGCAAAGCCTCGACCATGTTCACCGGCCCTGGCAGCCTCGATCGCGGCGTTAAGTGCTAAAAGATTAGTCTGTTCTGCAATCTGATCGATGGTCTCGACGATTGCGCCAATCTCCTGGCCCCTCTGATCAAGCTGTTTCACACGATCCGCAGTGGCCTCAACCTGCTCCCGTATAGTGAGCATTCCGGAGATAGCGCCCTCAACCGCAACCGCTCCTTCCTGTGCAGCCTTACCTGTGGTGTCCGCGCTCTGCTCCATCGCTTGGGCGGCTGTAAGTAGCCTGGAGACTGCAGATTCCAGCGAACGAGCACCGTCATCTACGTGATCGGCAGACTGCTGTTGCATCTTGCTGCTGGCTTGCACTTCCTCAATGGCAAGTCGCAAGCGTTCCATTGCATCCGCGGCCAATGTAGCCGATTGCGCTAGCTGTTCGCTGCCACCTGCAATTTGACGGCTCGTACCGGCAGTCTGCTGCGCCATCTCCGCAACATGCCTCATGGCGTCCATCACCGAAAGATTTGCATCATTGGAGCTTTTGCTGGAGCCGACCAACGACTTGCTGCTCTCGACGGCTGCTCCCACGCTACTTGACAAGGCGCCAATTAGCATCCGCATGCTGTCGGTCATGCGCAGGAACGAATTGCCCAATGTGTCGCCCTCGCAAATGGGCTCAATCTTGACAGTAAGATTTCCGTTAGCTACTTCTGTTGCCATAGATGCCATGTGCTGAAGATAGCCGGCGATCTTGGCAAATGCCTGCCCTAAACTCCCAATTTCGTCGTTACCAGTATCGGGTGCCTCCAGGTCAGTTTCGCCATTCGACAACCTTGTAGCAGCGGAAACAATGGCTTTTGTTCGTTTGGATAGTGCTTTCGCAATGGACCAACAGACTAAACTACATGCCAATGCGGCTACGACCGCGGCCGCCCAGAACCAGCCGATCATTTTATGACTGCCCGTCTCAAGGTGCCGCTCAATCGACTGAAAGTCTTTCTGAGGAGCCTGCGCAACAATGACCCAGTTCCATGGTTTGTAGTATTCCGCATGCAACAGCATTGGAATTGGCCCCCCGCTCCCGCTGGAAGGCGCAGTATAGGCAAGTGAAACTGGCACTCCGTCACCACTTTTCACTGCGCTATCGATTGCCGTCGCGAAAGGGTGCCCTCCCGCCGTATCTGAGACATCCAGTGTGCTGGCGCCCTGTAACGCAGCCGGCGCGATGAGGTAGCTACCGCGTGAATCTCCCAATGCCGCAACAATGGATACGCTGCCGGATTTACCAACCACCGTATTGAGAATTGCGCTTCGAAGTGCCGATACGGATTCTTCCTTCACTCCCACGTACAGGCATCCTATCACGCGTCCTGCCGAGTTTTTAAGGGGATGATATACTGTTTCGTACCATGCATTGACAACGTAAGCGGTACCACGATAATCTTCCCCTGCCATTATCGCCCGTGCCACTGCATTTGCAGTACCATTGGGATTGACAGCCGGAATATAAGTACCAATGGCACGTTGGCCATTTTTAAGCTTCACATTTGTAGCAACACGCAGTAGGTCGCCTGCGGCGTCCATTCGTTGAAAAACAGTGCAAGTGCTGCCTGTCAGGTCCCATACACGATCCACGAGTGGGTCGTACACTTTGGGGTCAACAATACGACCCATCCATTCTCCGCCCCACCGCATCTGCTTGAGGTGAACAATCTTGGGCACCTTGTCAAACTGATTAATCGCCTTCCAGGTGACTTCACTGCCCCCAGTATCCAGTTTACCGCGCTGTTTTACAACGAACAGCGCGGTATTTAGTGAACTGCTTACCTGCTGCGTGACAGACTGCTGCTGTGCTTGAACAAGGTCGTAAACGCCGTTAGTGATATGATCCAGTTCTTGCGTTACAAGGTGATTAGCTTCGGTTTGAGTTTCGGATGTGAACTGCCGCGCCTGCCACATGCCAACGCCAACAAGCGCAGTGGCAGTTATTAGTACACTACCCACTCCAATTGCGAATAATTTCGTTCCTATATTCACTAAATTGACCTCGCTCGATTTAAAAAGAGTTTGTGGTTAGGTGTTAAAACTACTTTAAGGCTAATAAATATCGGCAAGATTACGCGGTTCCACAGGCCAATAGTCAACAATCATCCAGGAAAAACAGAAAACTGGCCACGGCAGCGCGTAAACGAAGCCGTGGCCAGTCAAAATAATTCTAATTAAATGGAGTTACTGTCTTATGAGTTCCAACACTTCATCA
>DAIDKH010000005.1 GCA_027450145.1 Chthonomonadaceae bacterium
GTAAAGTAACAAAGCGAACTGACATCATTAGCGCAGGATTGTTACAACTGATTGGTGAATTATGGTCCGAATCGAAAGATTTCAAATAGTAAACGGTTAGAGGGAATGAGGTAATGCGGTGTCAGATAATCATGTAAAGCAGTCTGGGGTAAATCCCGAAGATGTGCCGAGTGTTACCCTTGCAAGTGGGGCGAAAATACCTGCACTAGGTTTAGGTACCTTCGGCTCTGATCGTTACAGTGGGGCGCAAATTGCCGATGCTGTTAAGGATGCAGCGTCACTAGGTTACCGGCACTTTGACTGCGCCAGCGTGTACCGAAACGAGGCGGAGATTGGCAATGCGCTGAGGAGCGTTACCGGTGACCTTGGAGTACCCCGGCACGAGCTGTGGATCACTTCAAAGGTATGGAATGACTGCCATGATAGAGTGGAACAGGCATGCCGCCAGTCGATGCGCGATCTGCAAGTCGACTACCTTGATCTCTACCTGGTGCATTGGCCATTCCCCAACTATCACGCTCCAGGTGTTGGCGTAGATGCACGCGACCCGCATGCTGTACCCTACATTCATGAGCAGTACATGCGAACATGGCGGCAGATGGAGCACCTGCAGAAAAGCGGCATGGTGCGTCATATTGGCACATCTAATATGACGATCGCCAAACTGCAACTACTTCTACGTGACGCTGAAATCCCGCCAGCCGTGAACGAAATGGAGCTGCATCCTCATTTTCAGCAGCCAGATCTCTACCAGTTTGTGACATCTCACAACATTGTGCCAGTGGGCTACAGTCCCATTGGCTCTCCCAGCCGACCGGCCCGCGACCGCACTCCTGAAGACACCGTAGACATGGAAGATCCAGTAATTGTAGCCATCGCAGATCGCCTGGGTGTGCATCCCGCGGTGGTCTGTGTAAAGTGGGCCGTGCAGCGAGGGCATGTAGCCATTCCTTTTTCTGTGAAGAGATCGCAATATCTCGCTACCTTACAGGGAGTAACTGGTGAGCCGCTTACACAGCAGGAAATGGAAGCGATAGCAGGCTTAGATAAGAATAACAGGCTTATAAAGGGGCAGGTATTTTTGTGGCCGGGCAGTACCTCGTGGGAGGACCTTTGGGATATCGACGGGCATATAAAATCAGTCTCCGCATAGAAAAAGGATCAGCTTTATGACTAACCAATCCACCATGCAGGGTGTGATACTTCCCGGAAACAGTACTGTAGAGTTTCGTACGTTTGACGTACCAACCCCTGGACATGGCCAGGTTCTAATCCAGATGAAGGCCAGTTCCATATGCGGAAGCGACATTCGCGCGATCTATCGGGCACACCTGGGCAAAGGTCCCGAAGGATACCAGCCTGGAACAGTGGCGGGGCACGAACCGTGCGGTGTTGTTGTGGAAACTGGTCCGGGTGTTAAGCGGTTTAAGGCCGGCGATCGCGTGGTGTTGTACCACATAAGCGGGTGCGGAATTTGTGAGGACTGCAAAGCGGGCTACATGATATCGTGTCACGACCAGTTTCGAGCAGCCTACGGATGGCAGCGCAACGGGGGCCACGCTCCTTACCTTCTCGCGGAGGAGAATACCTGCGTTGCTTTGCCAGACAATCTTTCGTACGAGGATGGCGCGCTTGTAGCCTGTGGGTTTGGTACCGCTTGGGAGGCTCTCACACGTATGCAGGTTGGTGGCAGAGACCAGCTTCTCATCACTGGTTTGGGACCCGTTGGACTGGCGGCTGCCATGCTGGGTAAAGCCCTTGGAGCACGAACGATTATCGGCATTGATACCAGCAGCGCCCGGCGCGAACTGGCAATGTCCCTGGGTTTGGTGGAGCATGCCGTTGCCAGTGACGAAAATGCGCTGGAGCGAATCCTTACGCTAACAAATGGCAAAGGATGCGAGGCCTCTATAGACTGTTCTGGCGCGGCTCCCGCACGTCTTTTGGCACTAAAGGGGACACGTCAGTGGGGAAGGTGCGCCTTTGTGGGTGAAGGAAATGATGTACATTTTGATGTGAGCCCTCTCCTAATTCATCCGCAAATCACGCTTTATGGATCGTGGGTTACTAGCCTGGGCCACATGGCGGATCTTGTTGAACACCTATCGCGCTGGAACCTCCACCCCGATATTACCGTGACACACAGGTATTCGCTCGATAGGGCCGCAGAAGCATATGACACCGCAGACAAGGGCCAATCGGGAAAGGTCGTCATTACCTGGAACTAGCCTGTTGGGGACACAGGTGCAACTGTTGCACAAAATTTCAAGATGGAGACGGAGACTGTGGACGATACACTGGATTTGACGATTGCAGAGGGACCCTTTGAAGCTTCAATGGAGTCATTGCGCGCCTTTGAGTGCCCGCAATGGTTTCGCGATGCAAAACTGGCATTCTGGTCGCACTGGGGACCGCAATCTGTACCCATGTACGGTGACTGGTATGCACGGAACATGTACGTTGAGGGCAACGACCAATACAGGCATCACTGGCGCGTTTACGGGCACCCATCGCTGCACGGATACAAGGACATCATTCCTCACTGGAAGGCAGAGGCATTCGACCCAGATGGGTTAATGAGCCTTTTTGTAGCCGCTGGCGCCAAATACTTCTTGGGGCAGGCGATGCACCATGACAACTTCGATAATTTTGATAGTAAATATAACCGATGGAATTCCGTGAACATTGGTCCGCGCAAGGATATCGTAAAACTTTGGCAGCAGGCAGCACACAAACATGGCCTTAAATTCGGCCTTACAGAGCATCTGGGCGCGTCATTTAATTGGTTTGGGCACAATAAAATGGCAGACAAGGCAGGCCCTTTTGCAGGTGTGCGCTATGATGGAAGCGACCCCAATTACGCCGACCTCTATTACGAGAACGACGGTTACACGCTCGATAGTGGATGGTACACAGACAATCCATCTTTCCAACTCCACTGGTTTCGCCGCATCAAGGATGTCATCGATAAATACCAGCCAGACCTGCTGTATTCTGACGGAGGACTGCCATTTGGCGACTATGGGGTGAGAATAGTTGCACACCTCTACAATACCAGCGCGGCACTGCATGGTGGCGTTAACCAGGCGGTTTACAACCAGAAGGATACTAATCCTGAAATCTACACGATAGGCGTTTTAGACATTGAACGCGGGCAGCTGGATGAGATCGCCGAATATCCATGGCAGACGGATACAAGCGTGGGTGACTGGTTCTATAACGTGCGTGATGTGTATAAATCTGCAGAACAGGTACTCACCACCCTGGTAGACATAACAAGCAAGAACGGGTGTTTGGCGCTCAATATACCGCAAAAGCCAGATGGAACCCTGGACGATGAATGTACCTACCTGTTGAAACAGATGGCGCGGTGGATGCCCGTAAATGGCGAGGGGTTGTTTGGGTCGCGACCATGGAGAATTGCAGCAGAAGGTGGTGCCTCGGCTGAACCAGGAGCATTCAAAGAAAACGCAGTAGAATGGTCTGCTCGAGATTTCCGCTTCACCCAGAAGGAAGGGGTGGTGTACGCCTACCAAATGAACCCCTCCGACGAACCAAGTGTCAATATACGTTCACTGGGCGCAACTGCGGAGCGTGTAATGCGCGTTAGTGTGCACGATAATGACAACCTGTCGTTCGCGCAGACCGCAGATGGGCTTGTGATTCAAGTTCCACCGACTACAGTCGCTGGCCCCAGGGCAATAGCTGTAACGGTTGAACGGTAAAATGGGTTTTGTGTGGTCTACCCTGGTGTAGTTTCAACCAACCAACTACCGGCATTTACAACTCTGAGAGGATTAAGTACGTGGACATCCTGGTGCTAAATGCCGGCAGTTCCAGTCTGAAATTTGCGCTCTACGCAATGGAGCAACACCGTGAGCAGCTACTGGTCTCTGGTATTGCCGAGCCATTCGGAAGCAGCGAGGCGTACCTGCACGTTAAGGATGACACTGGAAATGACTTCAAGGAGAGGTTGTCGCAGGCTACGCACGCTGTAGCAGTGGATCGACTACTGCAGTATCTTCGCGAGGGGGGCTTGCACGCATCGGCCTCGGCGCATCGTGTGGTTCATGGCGGTCGTGGCTTTACACGGCCGGTACTCGCCGATGATCAGGTTGTTGCGGCGTTGGGCGCTCTTAATGAACTAGCTCCGCTTCATAATCCACCAGCTGTTACATGCCTGCGGGCAGTGTTGCGGGCTCAGCCTTCCCTTCCTGCCGTTTTGCATTTCGATACCGCATTTCATGCAGAAATGCCTCCCGTTGCCTTTCGTTACGCACTTCCCAGCACGCTTTGCCAGGACGGTGCCGTGCGCCGCTATGGGTTCCACGGTATCTCGTACCAGTGGGCGCTAGGTCGCCTTACAGAGATGGTAGGTCGCAGCCCAGCCTATTCTCGTTTGGTGATGTGCCATTTAGGAGCTGGCGCAAGCATGTGCGCAGTCCTTGACGGCAGTAGCATTGATACAACCATGGGGTTCACGCCGCAGGAAGGATTGGTGATGGCTACCAGAAGCGGTGATGTAGATCCGGGACTGCTGCTATACCTCGTAAACAGCAAGGGGTACAGCGCCGCTGAACTTGAGCATCTGCTAACGCGGCAATCGGGGATGCTTGCGATATCTGGCCTTAGTGGTGACGTTCGCCGGCTAGACGAGGCGGCAGCCGCCGGTAGTGAGCCGGCTCAATTGGCACTGGATATATTCGCCTATAGGGTGCGGAAGACAATTGGAGCTTATGCTGCGGCTTTAGGTGGTTTGGATGCGTTGCTGTTTACCGGCGGCATTGGTCAGAATAGTGCAGCAATGCGCCTTAATATATCCTCAGGACTACAGTTCCTGGGCGTCGATCTCGACGAAAACCTTAATTCGGTTAAGCCCGCGGCGGATATCTACCAGATTGGGCGTACAGGGGCACCCGTCGATTGCTGGGTAGCCGCTGCAAATGAAGAACTCCAAATGGCACGCGATACTGTCAACATTCTCTCTACCCGCGATTGAGTTCCATCTCCTTTCTCAACAGCCGTTTCACCACTTTGCCAGTGGCGCCTCGCGGCAGTGTCTCTACGAACTGAACGCTGCGCGGTGCCTTGTAGTCCGCTAGCTTCTCTCTGCAGTGACGAATTATTTCCCGCTCGGTCACCTGCGCGTCTTGCCGAAGTACGACGAATGCATGCCCAACTTCACCACGAAGCGGATCCGGAACACCTATCACTGCGGCATCTACAACGTCGCAATGCTGAAGAAGTGTTTCCTCGACTTCTCTTGGGTACACGTTGAGTCCCGCAGTAATAATCATGTCCTTTTTGCGATCGAGTATAAAGACGTACCCATCCTCATCTATCATTCCTATGTCACCGGTGTGATACCAGCCTGTCTGCATAGCCTCCGCAGTGGCCTGTGGCTGATTAAGGTATCCCAGCATCACATTGTCTCCACGAACGACAATCTCTCCTGACTCTCCTGCGCCCAACGGCTCGTTCGTATCGGTGAATATCTGAATCTCCACACCAGGCAAAGCAGGACCCACTGAACCAACTTTACGGGGACCTTGAAGAGGATTTACCGAGGTTACCGGGCTGCATTCTGTCGGTCCATCGCCCTCCAATACAGGCACTCTAAAGCACGTCTCCAGAGCCTCAAGTACTGTTGCCGGCAGCGGTGCCCCGCCAGAGACCAGCATGCGGAGCGATGAAAAATCATTTGTTCGGTCCTTCGCTACCATCAAGAGGCCCTGAAACATGGCTGGTACTGCGGGCAATACTGTCACACGCTGAGTTTCAATCGATTCCAGAATGCGCAGTGGCACAAAGTTCTCATGCAGAACGTTTTTCATCCCGCATCTGCACGCCAGGTTCAAGCATACCGTTGCGGCGAACGCGTGGAAGCAGGGTAATACCGTGAGGATACAGTCATGGTGATCAAGAGGCAGCGCTAACGTCATCTGCTCCACGTTGCTGGTAAGATTACGGTGGCTCAACATAGCACCTTTAGGCCTTCCTGTGGTGCCAGACGTATAGATGACGACGGCGCAATCATCGGGGCGCGCGAGGTTCTCACCAATGGCTGGTGCGTTTGATACGGCAAGAGATTCCAGTGGGATAACACCATCTGCGGTGGGATCCTGGGCACCCACGGAGAAAATCACTGCCTTGATACCGGAACTTTCAATTGCTTCCTCCGCAACGGACAACAGAGGAGCGGCTGCAATGACCGCTGAAATTTCCGCGTCCTTCCACATGTATGCCAGTTCCGCCGGTTTGAGGAGCGGATTTGCAGGAACGACTGTTATACCCGCACGCGAGAGAGCGTAGTAGCTTGTTACAAAGGGAACACCGTTTGGCAACAACAAGGCGGCACGGGAACCAGGTGCCATGTAAACTGCCAGTCCTGCCGCCAGTTGCCCAATCTTAGCCGCGAGCTCCTCATATGTTAACGTGACTTCCTTATGTACAATGGCTGTACTCGTCGGCCATTGCGCAGCAGCATTTAAAGGCAGTTGATGTAAAAGCATTACCGGAGACTCCGACAGGTAGTTGCCGAATAATCAGCACATTGCAGGATACCATTAATCTCCAGGTTTCTATGCCCTGGATCCTACCTAACGTGCATAGCGAAGGTATGGGGATATAATATTGGCAGCACGCGAGGGGAAAGGAGTTGGCATGACCCAACCAGGGGATACCGTTGCTGGTGTTTCTACTCACCTGCCGCGATCGGTCACGATCAGGCGAGGTGACCAGAACGACGAGCAGGCGACCTTCGAGGTCATGCGGCGGGCGATGGGTTTTGAAATGAGCTGGCCGCAGCATGTTTCCGCGCGACGCCACATGAGAACCTCGCATCATTCTAGTTACTGGGTTGCAGAGGACAACCCACGAGTGGGTAGGCATAGAATAGTAGGCTATGCACATAGTATGGTGCGAGATGCGGTATGGCAGCTAACCGAGTTTTTCGTGCTGCCGTCGCATCACCGTATGGGCATAGGCGGTGCATTGTTAAATCTATGTATAAAGGACGGCGATGAAGCAGGCGCCCAGCGCAGGTTTGTACTTGCATCGCATCACCCATCTGCAGATGCGCTGTACATTCGAAGAGCGCAGTGTCTACCTCGCGTTCCAATGCTGTTGGTAGCTGGACAGGCTAGCCTCCTGCGGCTCCCTTCGGGTTCGGCGCCGATTATTGATTCAATTGCTCCACCAGATCTTCGCAACCTACAGCCTGCCCACGCGGTTACCAGTGGTGAGCTTCTTGTAGCACAGCCCATATTACCGGAAGAACATATCATAAATGAAATCAACCGGCTAGACGCACAGGTATTGGGATATACAAGGACGGCGGAGCATCGACACTGGATAAATGAAACAGGGGGCGCGGAAGGTGGCGCACGGGTATTTCGCTATACCGAAGGCACTCGCGCGGGCCAATTGGCAGGGTACTGCTATTATGGACGCTACAGCAGTGGACCAGCGCTCTGCTATGACTCTGCAGATTTACCGCGGATAATTACGCATATTCTTAGCCTGCGTCGCCGGCCAATAACGGGAATCACCGGATTAATTGACAATGCCGAGCCATACTGGGCAATGGCGGGCACGAATGAAACCGTATTGAAATGGATGATAAACTGTGGCTGGAATATCGTTTACCACTATCTTTATATGAGCAGCGAGGCGCCGCAAGGCATCGACCAGTATGTGTGTCACAACCCGCTTCACTTTTTCTAATGGCAAGACTACAGGAGACATTTTTACATGTTTAGAGGGCTCAAGAGCCTCCCAACTTTTGCTGCGGTCACCGCTTGTGTATTAATCGGTGGTAGTTGCCGTGCAAGTGTAATCAGCCTGAATGACAATGCGTTTAATCCTCGTGCCACGTGCCAGTATATGCCAGCGGGACTGAAAGTAAATCGCAAGTTTTTGTTGGTGAACAATAGCAGCCAACGGCGGTTATTGCGCGTTACTATTGATCCCAGGCTCTCTACAGCACAGGGTACCGTTAAAAAGTTAACCACCATTGAACTCGCCCGAGTGCTTGAGCCGCACAAAGCAGAACAAGTGAGCGTCCTTCTTGATACACCGGCGGTACCGCATAACAGTTACTACTCGCTTATCTTGAGTGTGCACCAGGGCAAAACACTCTGCTGGCTCCATACGGAGTCCTTCATCCTCGTCCCACAGGGCGTAGAAGGCACCGAGGCTCATTTCGCAGGCATCGACCCAAGCACCAGTGGAAACTGGCTGCATCACTACGGCACTCAAGCATTCTATTTGTCGGTGCAAAACGGCACTGCATCCATGAATCAGGCGATGGTCACTCTGGGCCGTGGAAGCGGGCGTGAGCAGTACAATGACACGCCATTGGGAAATCTTCAGGAAGTACAGATTGCGCAGAAATTCTGGGCGGATAAGCCTGTGCAGGACACAAGGGTTCCGTATTCTGCGGCAGGGTTCACAAAGCGAATCGCTGTTGCCTTTAGTACACAGAAGCTGCCTGAGTACAATAACCTAACCCATAAATCGTTTACATTCAACGTTCCTTTGGTTTTGCGGGCTTTTACCACAGATAACGCCGTCCATATGTTCAGCCTCTATTTCCTGGACTTCAAACGTGAAAACCTTAAGCAGCGATTAGATTTGTATGATAAGCAGGGCCAGCTCCTCGACTCACGGCAAATACCTCCGTTTGGAGATGGGCTTTACATGCGCTACCGTATAAAGGGCAGTGTCGTGGCTGTTATTACGCCAGAGACAAAGCACTCTCCAGTATGTTCGGGAATGTTTCTCGATCCTGCTCCTAGCCACGGCTTCCTCTGGTCGAAGGAGTAACCCCCGCTTTCGTTGCGATTTATTTCTCATCGTGCCCGTTTTGCAGTCACGACGTGAACTAACAATCCATGTCGTGCGTCATTGTTGGTGAGAGTTCCGACTTCCCTATGTGTCTATAATTAATGGGACAGTGAAAATGTCATTCCATTTGCAAATTACTTGTAGGGCGAATAAGGACAGTTTACACTATGTTGGAACCGACTGAAAGGGTCTCTGTTTCTCCAGATACTGTTGCGGATGCGTCCAGCCTTAAGGCATTTGACGCTGTTTCGGGCGATGACGAGGCACCGAAGGTGCCGAGGAGGGGACCGAAAAAAATCGCGCCGCCCGTGGCGCCCTCAGATACTTCTAAGGCCAAACGACGTAAGTTCTCGTTGGCCGAGAAGCAGCGTATCTTACGTCTGGCCGATGAGTGTCAAAGCGACCAGGAATTGGCGGCTCTTCTTCGTCGTGAGGGCATCTACCGTGTAACTCTTCAACGGTTTGTTGCGGAAAGAAGCCAGGCTAAGCTTACGTCCGATACCGCTCGCCTTGGCACTTCTCATGGGCAAGCTTTAGCAGCAGCTAACAGGCGAAATACTGCCCTCGAGCGCGAGATCGAACGGCTTAAGCGCAAGCTTGAAAAAGCTGAGATAGTCATAGATTTCCAAAAAAAACTGTCGCACGTTCTTGGTTTAGACGAGGAAGAAATACCACCAGGTTAAAACGAGTTTTTATAGAGGATGCACGAAACGCACTCAAGCAACAGGTAGGTGTCTATCACGCATGTAAGGCATTACCCGGCAGTCGGTCGGGGTACTATCGCTCACAACATCAATCACAACCTGCGACCATTGCGGTCGTGAAGCAACCAAAGCCTAGGGGGCCGCACGGTCGGGCCCTTGCCCCGGAGGAAAGGGCAGCAGTTCTGGAAGTGCTTCACTCCAAGGAATATTCCGACCAATCTCCCAGAGAGATCGTTTCAGATCTACTGAGCAAGAGAATCTACCTGTGCTCCGTCTCGACAATGTATAGACTGCTTCGTGAGCACAACGAGGTTCGCGAGCGAAGAAATCAACTGCGAACCAGGCAGTATGCGGTGCCAGAGCTCATTGCAATGGAGCCCAAGCAAGTGTGGAGCTGGGATATTACCAAGCTTAAGGCTGAGCAAAAATGGACCTACTACTACCTCTACGTTATCATGGACATTTACAGCAGGTATGTCGTGGGCTGGTGCCTTACGACTAAGGAGGATACACAAATCGCCAAGCATCTCATTCTGAGCACCTGCCTTAACAACGACATCCAACCTGGTCAGTTGACCATTCATGCAGATCGCGGTAGCGCAATGACCAGCAAGGGGGTAAGCCAACTACTGGCAGACCTCGGAATAACGCAAACGCATTCAAGACCACATGTCAGCAACGATAATTGCTACTCCGAGGCTCAATTCAAGACACTCAAATATCGGCCAGACTTTCCGCAACGCTTTCATAGCCAAGCCCAGGCTGACGAGTTTTGTGTGCGGTTCTTTGAGTGGTATAACAAGCGACATTGCCACTCAGGGATAGGCTACCTTACCCCGGAGGTTGTCCATAACCGCAACACGCAGGCTGAGCTACATAAGCGCCAGCAAACAATGAATACCTTTGCGAAGCTACATCCGCTAAGGTTTGTAGCCAAAGTAGCAGCACAGTTACCCAGCCCTGGCCCGGCATACATTAATCCACCCACGCAAGAACAACAGAACACTGCATCAAGGGAGGTAAATCAAACCAAAGACGCAACACCGTAACTCACATTTCTGTCCCATTTTTGTTGACACATTCCGCCAACGCCCACGCAGTAAGAAATGTAACATTTCTTGATTGTCGTCCCATCGACAATGCGTCAACGAACGGTTTAACGTCATCACATATTACTAGTTCGCCCGCCAGCAGCCGCGTAAATGGTTCGTAGAAAGGGTGTGATTTAGGCAGCTTCCGCATCCGCTTTTTTATTTGCCGCCAAGGTGCACGTCCCGACCCCGCTGAACCCATATCTGCACCCATGTTGAGGTTTGCCACGTGTGTTGCTCCTAGTATATGTGCGCCTCAAATCAAATGTGCGAAAAGTCTAGCTGAACAACCGTATGCGTCATTGCGGCCTCTGTCGCCGCAAGGCCAGCATACAGAGCGTACAGTCCCTCTTCGATGGGGATTGGCACTGGTGAGCCGTTAAGTTTCGCTTCCACAAATGCTTGAATGTGCCGGTCGGTAGTCTTGGCGAATTGTCGGCTTTCGTCGTCGAAAAATGGACTGTCCCAAACATGGGCAAGTGGCCGTGGTTCTGCTGCTGTTGGTCTGGCAAAATATTCGTAGCGCCTAATTGCGTCGTAGACAACCGCCCGGCCGCTTGAGCCTGTGACCTCAAAGGAGTAGTTGTTGGGGTGGTGGTAGTCCTCATCAACCGAGGCAATAAAAGTACCGACGGCCCCGCTTTCGAATTGGAAGCTGAATGAAGCGGTCGTAAACTGACCCGTATTCCGCGGATCGTGCGCGTGGCCGGCGATGCTGACTATCGGCCCACCAAATGTCTGCATCATGTTGAAACCGTGAGACTGCATATACAGCAGATGGGCAAGCGGTAATGGATGCCCCTCAGGATAGTGGCCACCTGTAAACCGCCAAATCAGTTGATTTACCTGGCCGATTTGACCTTGTTGGACGGCATCGGCGAGCAGCGAAAATGGTTCCGAGTATCGATGATTGAAGTTAATCCCGCATCGGATACCTTTTGCTTTTGCAGACTGCACGAGTGTACGTGCTTCATCTGCATCCATGGTGAGCGGTTTCTCCAGAACGCAGTCTACTCCAGCGTCAATCACAGACTTGTAAGCTTTGAAGTGGTGGGCATCAGGCGTTATGACACTCACGATGTCTGGCTTTTCTTTTTCCAACATCGCCTCTATGTCAAGGTACGCGCGCGTGTTGTATTGCCGGGATACTTCCTCTACTCGCGCTCTGTTGGTATGTCCGCAGATTGCTACCAGTTCTGTGTGAGGATTACGCCAATACGCTTCTATATGCGTGTGTCCCCACCCACCTGTGCCTATGACAGCTGCGCGCATTTCGTTCTTGTCCTTTGGGCCAAAGGCTCGCTAACCTAACTTGGATTGATTGTTGCTACATTTTGCAAATAGCGGTTAGGAACTGCCGCCAGCTGCTTCATTTAGGGGTACGATCGTATTCCACCGTGCCTTCTGTTGTGGAGTATTAACCAATTATTTTCATGTATACCTGACTTATGCAGTTCATCCAACCACGGAACTTGCTGCGGCCTAAGCACATTCTAGATATCCTATGGCTGCCGCCACCTTAGCGTGTCGTGCAGCCGTTGAACATTTCTAAAAGTATGCGTACGTACACGCCTTTTAAAGATGATAGACCCAGGCGTACGTAGTGAACCGCGTCGGTTGTGGATTAAGATAGGGCTGACCCTCTAGTGATGCGTGTTCAGTATCGCCGCAACGACAGGTGAGCCGGAGCCCATTTTGGAAGAACACGGGATCCTCGTCATGAAATCTGTAAGCTGAAACCTGCGCCGCAGCTTCCTCCTTGTGTGTTAGACCGGCGATATCGGTAGCATACCGTCCTTTGTTGAAATAGTAGGTTCCTAAAAAGTAATCCTCGAACCCGGATGAGAGAAGTTCCGGAGTTGTTCTCCCATTTAGATAGGCGCGCAAGCAGCCTTCCATAAACGTTTCGGATGGTGACACGCCGGCAGTGGGCTGCGCCACTGCCTGAATTGTCGCCTGATATAGAGCGCCGGCGCCAGGAACATTGCACATAGTGACTTCTTCTAGAGGTGACGCCTGGTGGTCAATTACGCGATGAAGTTTTAACCGAGCATGCTCCGGAAGTAGCACACCTCCAACGCGAGGAAGCAGGTTATCGGTACATCTCGCTATCCACCAGAACAGTGTGTCGGCTGGTGCGTCTTCGCTGCGCTGAGCGGTGATACGTATCTCTTTGCCGTACGGGATGCGATAGGTGTTGTATAGACCGCTTTGGGATCCTGTTTTACCCAGTTTCACCTCGCCCCACGGGGCCGCGTCATCACCGAAGCCTATCCCGTGCCCTAGACCAAGTTCCATCTGAATCGACGCCTCAGATTCGTCATCGACATAGACGCGTATCATTGTCTTAAAATAGTTTGGGAACGCGCCCCCAAACCACATATGCGTAAGGCATCCTTTACCATGATGTCGAAATATCTCTGCCTCTGTTCCCGGGTTTAAAACTCGTTCGCCTTTGCCGGCGTGGCTATAGGTTGTAAGAGACCGATCCCAGTGTTGATGATCGTTCGATTCCGTGGATGTTGAAAGTGTATTCGACATGGCGCCTTTCTCTGCAGCAAGATCCGCTGCTAAAATGGACGAACTTAATGCAAGGCCCTTCTGCAGGAACCGAAGTCTAGTGGTAGCCATTTTTCACCTCACGTGGCATCCTACTACGAGGACGGGATTGTTGTAGATACTTGTTTCACTACCTGTCGGGTTGGAACACAATGTGGTTCCAGCCGCAACCCGACAATGAATACCCAGCCCACCCGTGCCTAGTCATCCAAGTTTGTCCCCAGTGTTTACGGTACGGAGCCATGCATCAGCCATCAGCTGATGGCCGGCATAGGTCGGGTGGATGCCATCCCAGACCCAATAGTCTGCTGGCGCTAATTCCAGGGCTGCATTAAACGTGTTCTGAAAACGGACATATGGAACCCGGAATTGGTACGCTAGTGACTCCACGGCCGACGCACGCTCTTTTACTGCGGCATCCATCTCACTGGCAAATTCCCGTGCGGAGTTCACCAAAAAGAACGGCTCGCACAGCACTAGCCGAACGTGCGGCAGCTGTTGAACTACCTCATTTAACAAGCGTTCGTACTGGGTTCTAAAAGTGTTGGCGGAACATGCCTCAGGCAGGTTTTTTATGGCTGAGGCAGCATCGTTCACGCCAATAAGTATAGAAAGAAGGTTCGGCTTGATCTCAACAATATCCTCCTGCCGACGATCATATAGCCGATTAATTCGATCGCCGCTTACACCTCGGTTAAAAAATTGCAGGTTCATCCAGGGAAACACTGCAGCGCACCTTGCTGCCACGATGAAGGCGTAGCTGTGGCCCAGCACATGATTAGGATCAGCCGATCTTCCGCGCCCGCCATCGGTAATTGAATCGCCCTGGAAAAGTATCGTTCCCTCTGCCGGAAGGTTAGGAGGATCATTCACTGTCACCGACGGCGGAAGGTAAGATGAGTTCATAACAACCACCTCGCTAAAGACTGGGATTCTGTGAGATAAGCATGACTACAATTTGAGCCGTGGTTGCAGTTGCAGGTATTAGGGGCAGCAGTGGAACATCAAGATTACCCGCGAACGGTACGGCAGCGAGGCTTACCAGTGGTGCAAGCCACATAAAGAGAGTTTGTCGCCAAATCACGACTATTTTTGGCCGGTTTAGGCGTGTTAGAAACAGGGCATTCAGGCTGATATTTACGGCAAGCGCCGTAAGTAGGATCATTTTTGCGCCAGCCGCATCTGTCGGGTGGATGGTTGGACGCAGTAAGAGGCTGCGAATGCCCGCGGCAAGCGCCGTAAGATAGAACATAACAGGAAGATGAAGGTACATCCAAAGGCGAAACTTCACAGCATCCTGGTGACTGCGCACGTGTCGTTCGTTCTGGGCCTGAACGCCCTCAAAGTAGATCCATGCAGTAGTAAATAGTAGAAGTAGAGCCGGCATTCCCACAAGTATTGCGACAGGGGTTACCATCGTACTGCCATTTGCAACGATCGAGCTAGCAACTGCCTCACCAATTACAACCACGGTAAACTGGCTCATTCGCTCGGGTATGTGCCCGAAATGGGGCGGCAGTTTCCAACTTAGCTTGGGCATTGACGACGGCGTGCTGAACTCTACGATTACTGCAGCAATGCGTATCATTGCGTGCAGCGGGGCTGGCGCCACAACGGAATACAGCCACAGGCCGATTGCGAGGCTGAATCCCAGAGCCATACCACGTCCGAATGTTCTTGCTTCTGGAATGCATTGAGCGACTCGCAGGTACTCCAGGACAAGTAGAAATCGGATAAGTGAATAGCAGAGAAAGAACCCCTTGGCGGACCCTTCCAGAGCCGGCTGCACCTCCAGCGCCATCGCAGCGATACAGCCGATCTGTAGAAAAGTGAGGATGGTGTGCCCCACATCCTCCGAGTCGAACCGGGTGAGGTAAAACGTCTGTCCAATCCACGACCACCACACCGGTACAAATACCAATGTGAAACGGGCAAAGGTCGCAAGGTCAAAGTGCATGCTAAACTGTTGAGTGAGTTGAGCAAGAACCGCTGCAAAAGCCAGGTCGTAAAACAGTTCCAGCCAGCGGGCATGCCTGTGCTCACCATCGTTGTTACTACGCAGAACGGGGTTCTGGAAGAGATCTCTTTGCCAGGGCCTCAGGTGCTTGTCCTTTCTGCGCAGCAGCAAGCTGCAATTTAGCCGTTGTGATCTGCTGGGTAAATCACGCCCCATTGCCGCCGCAACTCATCCATGGTGCCCATCAACTGAAGCGTCTCGTCTAAGGGAATTACAGGGCTTTCCAGGAGACCTGCTCCTAAACACCGTTGAACTTCCATGGCTTCAAACTGAAAACCGCTTGAAGTGAACGGCATATCAAAGGTAGCGGGATCCTGACCATTTCTATGAAGTGTCATGGATGAGCACATCCAGAACGGACTATGAAGCTCAATCCTGCCCTCTTCACCATAGACGGTTGCTCTGTGTGCAGTGTTCGTGCGAATAGCAGTTGAAAGCATAGCCAGCGCGCCGCTCTTGTAGCGCAGGTTCATTACAGCCTGCTCATCGACGCCTGTTTCGCCAAGAGTGGCAAAGCCAGTAAGCGTATCCGGCGCACCCAGAACCATCGAGGCTAAGGAGAGGCAGTATATTCCTACATCCATCAAAGCACCACCGCCCAGGTTCGGATCAAACAACCGGCTTGACGGATTAAAGCCCGCCCGAAAGCCAAAATCTGCCTCTATCATCCGCACGTCGCCAATGGAGTTTTCCGCCAGAAGCTCGCGCATCTTAACCATAATGGGGAAGAAACGCGTCCACATTCCCTCCATAAGAAACGTACCATTCTTTCGCGCTGCGGTTACTACTTCAACTGCCTCACGCCGGTTCATTGTGAATGGCTTTTCGCAAAGAACAGCTTTGCCCGCCTGAAGCGCCAGTAGGCATCCATCCCGATGGCCATTATGGGGCACAGCCACGTAAATGACATCTACATTTGGATCGTTTACCAGGGCTTCGTAGCTTCCATGACTGGAATGGTAGCCGTATTCGGATGCGAACGACTGAGCGCGCGAGAGGTCTCTGGAACCAACCGCTTGAAGGACAGCTCCCGGTGTCTCCTTGAGCCCTGCTGTAAAACGTCTCGCGATACTGCCCGGCCCCATGATGCCCCACCTAATCGACCCACCACTGGTTTGAGACATGATTACTCCTTGTGAAACGACCGATTATTAGTACAAATTCTTCAATAGTTATTGTACAAACAGTTACAAATTTCCTGCCCTTTGGCGATTTACGGTAACTTGCAGGTAAGATTGCTTACCAATATGTTTGGGAGCTGAGTCAGTGGTAGAGGTATTGCTGTTCGTTCTGGCAGCCGTGGTAGTCGTAGCGCAACTAACGTCAAATAGTGCCGAGCCCACTTGGGAACGGCTGGCGGCGGAATACGATACTTTGGATTATCGTTCGCTGGCAATCTCTGTGAAAGTGGCCCAAGAGGAATTACCTAACCAGATTACGGTCAACTTCAAGAGCGAACTGAACGACACGGTAAGCGGACGGCTGATATTGCCCCCGAATAGTGACGGGCCTGTGGCAGTTGTGTTACTGTTGCACGGCTTAAGTGGCAGCCGCGACGACATTATAGGAGCGTTTGGGTCCGAAATACTTAATCGCGGCATGGCACTATTTGCCCTGGACCTGCCCCTTCACGGTCAGCGTAGTCGGTCTGGGACCGACATCCATGACAACCTGAATATTCGCAGGGCGATGTATTTTGGTGTTCGGGACTGGCTCATAGCCACAGAGTGGCTTAGACTGAACGCGATGATCGATGATACCCGTATTACCCTGCTTGGATACAGCCTGGGATCCATGATTGGCGTGATTGTGGGGGCATTGCATCCAGCCATTTCAGCACTGGCCCTCTGCGTAGGTGGCGATGCCGTTATGCCGCGCGCTTCACGCTTGCCTCGGCGGCTTCGTACGCTGGCATGGCCCATTGCACCCAGCCTTTTTGCCTCGCACCTTGCTCCGCGTCCGGTCTTAATGCTGAACGGCCGCGAGGATGATGTGGTGCTTCCAGCTCATGCGCAGTTACTATGGGACAATCTGGGTGAGCCACGGGAAATACGCTGGTACGATTGTGGGCACCGCCTTCCAGATGACGCCGGGCAGTTCGCCGTGGAATGGTTGCATCAGCAGGTTACTCCAGGTGCGCAGTCAAACTCCCAACAACCTACCGATTCGTTAAACAGCCTCTAACAACCCTCGGTCTATTGGTTCCAAACAGTCTACGTATGAATACGCCATAGGGCGGATGACTGTATCGGCCAAATTTTATACAATGCACCGTCAAGCAAAAGTCCGTGTGCAGATGCGCTCAACAATGACTAAATCCGCGGGCAGCCATAGCCGCGGTGCAAATACGTACGGACGGATCATGTTTTGTAAAAATGGGCAGAAGGATTTATTCAATGATCGATAATCCGTTGTACGTTGCCGTACTGGACGGCGATGCCCGTGGGGCTAGGTCGGCGGTGGAACAGGCACTTGCCGCTGGGGCAGATCCGCAGGATCTAGTTTCGTCGTTCATGATACCTGCGATGGACGAAGTGGGAAAGCGCTTTGATGAAGGCGAATACTTCGTGCCAGAACTGCTTATATCTGCACGGGCCATGAAATCCGGCATGGAACTATTGCGACCATTGCTAGCTGAAACCGGGGCCAAACCAGTTGGTACCGTAGTGGTAGGCA
The DNA here is from genome assembly GCA_027450145.1 of Chthonomonadaceae bacterium. GTDB lineage: Bacteria > Armatimonadota > Chthonomonadetes > Chthonomonadales > Chthonomonadaceae > JAJZFK01. Next base: position 17,895 of record DAIDKH010000005.1, read on the forward strand.
CGGTGAGAGGCGACCTTCACGACATTGGAAAAAACCTCGTGGCATCCATGCTTGAAGGTGGTGGCTTCAAAGTGATTGACCTAGGCGTTGACGTGGGACCAGATAAATTCACTGCAGCGATTACCGAACACCATCCTGATATTGTTGCAATGTCGGCGTTGCTCACAACGACCATGCCCGGCATGAAGGCGACTATAGACGAACTAACGCGCGCGGGAATTCGCGATACCGTGAAGGTGATGATTGGCGGTGCTCCCGTTACAAAACGATACGCCATGGAGATAGGTGCGGACGCGTTTAGCGAGAGCGCGAGCGGTGCGGTGCGTGAGGCCAAAAGTCTTCTGAACGCCTAGGAGGCTCTCAATGAATAACCGCGTTATTAGTATGGCTGGCCTCGCGGTTGCTTCCGTGGAGGAACTCGTCTTTGGGCACGCTCCTCATCCCGTGAAATGTGGTAATGGTTTAACGATTGGCGCCGGCAGAGTGGTACCCGAAATCAACTTCACGCTTCCGCCAGTTGAGATAAGTCCATCCACATGGCCAGAAATCGAATTGCAATACACCGAGATGATGACGGCCGTGTGTGAACGTGCCGTTGATCTGGGTGCGCCAGAACTACTGGTAGAGTTCGAAACGCTTCCACCGATGACGGTCGATCCGTCGCTGGGTGCCTCCATTACCAGCCTTCTAGCAAGCATTCTTCATACAGTGCAGGATAGACATGGTATCAGGTCTGCCCTTCGCCTCACGCCTAATGACACCCGTGATCACCGCCGTCCTCCATTAATGCGCTCTGGGGACTATTGGGAAAACATGGTTCGCCTATTCTCCTCTGCGGCTGGCGCCGGCGCAGATCTCCTTGCGATTGAATCTACTGGTGGCAAGGAGATACATGACGAGGCGCTTATGAATGCCGACCTGGAGGGTATCGTCTATGCTCTTGGTATATTGGCGCCCCGAGACATGGAATTTCTTTGGCGGCATATGGTCCAGATCTGTCACGATACGGGAATTGTGGCTTCGGGGGATACCGCGTGTGGCTTCGCCAACACCGCCATGGCGCTTGCCAGTCAGAGAATGATTCCCAAGGTACTCGCAGCCCTCGTAAGAGTTGCATCGGTACCGCGTGGTTTAATCGCATTTCAGCAGGGAGCCATTGGTCCAAGCAAAGACTGTGCATATGAGGGGCCCTATTTCAAGGCTATAGCAGGTGTGCCAATCTCAATGGAAGGACGTTCCGCTGCGTGTGCTCATCTTAGCCCGCTGGGAAATATACCGATGGCTACGTGCGATTGCTGGTCCAACGAGTCGGTACAAAATGTGCGTTTGCTTAGCGCGCAGGCACCCGTAGTCTCTGTAGACCAGCTTGTGTTCGACTGCCGGCTTCTTAACCAGGCCTCGCTCGATGGGCGAGATGGGGCACTACTGCTGCGTAAATGGCTGGAAAACAGCGATGCGCTGCTGGATCCACAGGCGTACATCCTGAAAGCGGAAATTGTCCTCAGCATAGCAGCCAGAATAGTGGAACAGCCAACCCCTTACCTGCAAACGCGAGCAGCATTGATAGCGGCAATAGATGCGCTCACGAAAGGTGTACATTCAGGGGAGCTGGTACTTAGCGCGGTAGAACTGCACTGGCTTAACCGGCTTGAGAGCCAGGCTATGCTTCTAACGGAGGACGAAGAGAAGTTTACGGCCCAGATGGTTGAAAAGTTTAAGGACAGCCCGTACATTGCGTCGGAATATGGCCTGTAGGTAACCGGGTACTGATGAAACGGGATACAACAGATGAACGCTAGAGAACGGTTCAATGCAGTTCTGCATTACAAGGAACGAGACAGAAGCCCGATCATGGACTTCGGGTTTTGGGATGAAACCCTGGTGGTTTGGCAGGATCAGGGACTGCCGGAGGCTATTAACCCTGATAGGTATTTCGGTATGGATCCTCAATGGATTACCGCCCCTGTCAACGTTCAACTCTGTCCGGCTTTTGACTGGAGAGTACTTGAGGATAGGGGTGAGACCCAGATTGTTGTAGACAACGAGGGGGTAACCAAGGAGCAGGGAAAATTTCTGGGGTCGATTCCAAGACATATTTCTCACACACTCGTTGACCGACTTACCTGGGAAAAAGACTTTAAATGGCGTCTCGATGGCGGTAGCAGCGCACGGTTACCCAAGTACTGGGCCGACTACGTTCGCAGCCAGTCGCGGCCAGACAGGGATTATCCATTAGGAATTAATGCCGGGTCATTGTATGGATGGATCCGTAACTGGATGGGCCTGGAAGCAGTTTCGGTGCTGGTTTACGATGACCGACGGCTATTTGACGAGATGGTCGAGACAGTTACCGAGTGCATACTCACGACCCTTGATCGCGTGCTTTCGAGCGGCATCCAGTTTGACTACGCGCTTATGTGGGAGGACATGTGTTATAGAGCTGGCCCACTGCTCTCGCCCAAGGTCTTCAAAGAGACGTTGGTTCCACAGTACATGCGCATCACCCAACTTCTAAAACAGTTTGGTGTAGACGTAGTGGTTGTAGACTGCGACGGGGACATAACGAAGCTGCTGCCACTGTGGCTTGAGGCGGGCGTAAACACAATGTTCCCTCTTGAAGCTGGAGTTTGGCAGGCAGATCCTGTGGCCTATCGCGAGAGATGGGGAACCGATCTTCTGATGATTGGCGGTGTTGGGAAGCGAATACTTGCGGCTAGTACTGATTCAATCACCGCTGAGGTTGAGCGACTTGCTCCCCTTGTAGAGTCTGGCGGATATATACCAACTCCAGATCATCGAGTTCCACCCGATGTGCCGCTCGCCAACTACCTCCACTATCTGCAGCAGGCACGGCGCATTTGGGGTCACGACCTGCCAAACCTTGAGCCAATGCAAAGCGACCTGCAACCTGGCACCGTGGAGGAGAGCACTAGATACGCTTGGCACCTTGGCTAACGAATGTGCGCAGGCAGTTCGAATGATTAGCCAACTCCGTGCCTGCGGGCCGACGAATTGCGACGGGTTAAGCGGCATTGTTGAGACCGGCTCTGGCCGCCACTACCGGCAGCTGCAGGAACGGAGGCCGTCTTCATGATTGAATCCACAACTGGTGTCTCTATGGTCACAGTTACGTTATTACCCTCCAAAAAACAAGTTCGAGTACCCGCGGGAGCGAAACTTCACGAAGTTTTAGCTGCACATGGCGCCGAGGCGCCTTGTGGCGGCACTGGTACGTGCCGGGGTTGCCGAGTAAGGGTGGTAAGTGGATTGGCGCCAATAACGGATCGACAACGCGAGGTGCTGCTCCCCAGAGAACTGGATGCAGGGTGGCGGCTAGCGTGCCAGTGTACTCCTACCGACGATATGGAGGTCTACCTGCCGTCATCAAATGCCGTGGTATTGGCCGATGATGTGGCTGACCACTTCGTGCCTGAAGACGGATACGGCGTAGCTGCGGATATAGGGACTACAACGCTTGCGGTGCAGCTCGTACACCTAAATACCGGCAAGGTACTGGGTCTTCGCACCGCTCTCAATCCCCAGGCCGCAATGGGTAGTGATGTGATGAGCCGTATAGAGGCAGCAGTGCGCGGATGCGAAGAGGTACTTAAACGAACAATTCAGGAATGCATTGGTGGAATGATCTCGAACTTAATGCGGGAGTTCCACGTGCCGGCGCCGGAGCTGAAGCGTGTTTACCTTGTTGGCAATACGGTGATGCACCACCTGTTTTGCGGCTTTACCGTGGAGCCGCTCAGCCATGTGCCGTTCGAGACACCCTATGGTGATAGCTGCAAACTCCATGCAGCCTCACTGTGTTCGGACCTTTGCGAGACCACACAGGTGCTCTTTTTGCCCTGCCTGGGCGGGTTTGTGGGCAGTGATATTGTGGCTGGAATAGATGCCGTTCAGATACTATCATCCCCTGGATTGAACCTACTCGTAGATCTAGGGACCAATGGTGAGATTGTACTTGGGAGCCAGGATATCGCCCTTTGCGCTTCCACTGCGGCGGGCCCGGCGTTCGAGGGCGCCCGCATATCGTGCGGTATGCGGGCAGCGGAAGGTGCGATATGGCGCGTTACTGAGGAGTATGGCCACCTAAAATGTGATGTCATTGGAGACGATGAACCTCGAGGTGTGTGTGGTAGTGGTCTGGTAGATGCCGTTGCTGTCGCGCTTCGCTGCGGCTTAATCTCGCCGTCAGGCCGAATAGCAGACGGCAAAGTGTTGCCATTGGCAGGAGACATTTTCCTTACGCAGGCCGATATCAGGCAGCTGCAACTGGCGAAAGCGGCAATTAGTGCTGGAATTGCCGTGCTGCTTGAACGGTGGCATTCCAGTCTAGATCACGTAGAGACCATCTACCTGGCCGGTGCATTTGGTAACTATGTGAGCGTTCGAAGTGCCAAACAGATTGGCCTTTTTCCCTGCTCGGCAGATCGGATAGTGCCGGCCGGTAACAGTGCTTTACGTGGTGTGAGAAAGCTATTGGGCGCCGGTGACCAACGTGCCGAGCGGATTGCTACGATAGTAGAGAGTGTGACGCACGTACCTCTTGCATCCGATGCTGCCTTTTTTGATCTTTACGTAGAGCAGATTCCGTTTCCGGACGTCAACTTGGGTCGAACATTTAACGGAGAAGCAGTGCAATGACACCACGCGAGCACTTTATCAGTGCACTGATGCGGCAGCCAGTAAGTTTGAGGCCGCCGCATTTTGAGTTGGTCTTTTTTCTTACAATGGAAGCGTTTGGCAAGGTGCACCCTTCGCACCGAAGTTACTACCAGTGGGATCAAATGCAAGACAGCGAACGCCTTCTGCACCTTAATGACATGGCAGACCTATACATTGCGACGGCTGAACGATATCAACATTCTGCCATTTTTCTTCACCCTAACCCTGGTACAGAATTTGAAACGCAGCGGCTAATTGAACTTGTGAGAGAAAAGACCGGTGACCGCTATTTTCTGATGATGCACGGCGATGCCACATTCTCGATACCAGACGGCACCCACATGGAACAGTTTGCCTACAGGCTTGCCGACGAACCGGAGTCACTGAAAGCGGAGGCAGAGTCAATGGTAGTCGCTGCATTAAATCGCGCGGAACGGCAACGCGAGCATGGTGGATTGGATGGATATGCGCTCTGCGCAGATTATTGTTTTAATACGGGGCCATTCCTAAGCCCCAGGCAATTTAGCGAGTTTATAACTCCCTATCTGGCCAAACTCATTCAGGGCTACCGCCAACTGGGTTTCTTCGTTATAAAGCATACCGATGGAAATGTCAATCCAATACTCGATCAACTGGTGCAATGTGGTCCGCATGCGATCCATTCACTAGACCCGCAGGGAGGCGTAGATATCGCCGAGGTGAAAAAGAAGTACGGCGGCGAGGTGTGTTTAATTGGGAACGTTAATTGCGGTCTATTGGATTCTGGTACAGACCAGGAAGTGGTAGAAAGCACGCTTTATGCTCTTAGGAATGGCTCACCCGGAGGCGGTTACATTTTTTCAACAAGTAACTGCATTTACACTGGCATGAAACTCGCCAGGTACGATCTGATGCGCACTGTTTGGCAGAAATTTGAGGCTACAGGCCCTGATAACCTCGCACCGATTAATAACCCGTAATTCGCTGCCGCACCGAAGCAATCCGGTGATCCCTCGCTGCGCCTATTTCGTGTCGTTCGTACTCAAGGTACTATTATAGCGGTTTGGTGCCCAGGTTTGCGCCTGGGCACTTGTTGTCGAATCGCATTCCACTGTGTCGCCTGGTCGCTTTACGATGAACGAAGTTGCGAATGTGCTGGCAGTTTCAACGCCATGGCCACTATCTCCCGCAGACCATACAGACTGCTCTAAGCTTAAAGCTTGCACCAAAAGACTTATGGCTTGACAGTTATGGGCAAGTGCGATACAATAGATGCACCCAAAATTTGTTCCAAAATGGTACCAAAATGATCGAGACAGAAAGTGATCTTGGATTACTCGAGCCCGCCTCTCAGCGCGTTGAAACAATTCTGCGCGGCCGGATCGAGACCGGTGTCTACTCGCCGAGGTCGTGGCTGCCGGCCGAAAGATCCCTGGCCGAGGAATTGGGTGTACACCGCAGATCGGTTCGTAGCGCGATAAACCGGCTGGCAGAGGCGGGCCTCATTGAGCAAAAGGCACGGTGCCGACCTATTGTTCTGGGTCGCGAGGCATCCGCTCCTTCCACGAGAACCCCGTTGGGCGTGGCTCCGGGACTGGTTGCATTGATCATGTGGCATGGTGGGTTTGAGCAGGGAACAACCATTCAACAGCGCATTTTCTGGACGGTGAATGAGGCGCTGTCGGCACGAGGTTATCACGCATTGTTTCTAGACCCCGGGGGCAGTGACGATGTAGGCGGTGAGGACGAAAACGCGTTGAGGGAGGGACCGCTGCTTCAGTACGCACTCGATCATGGCGTTGCTGGTGTCATCTTCTATCCCTATGCTTACTCTAGTAACATCGCGCTCATGCGGCGCGTCAGGTCTATTATGCCGCTGGTGCTAATCGATCGAATGGTGCCAGGTCTCGAGACCGATTTTGTAGGTGTGCAGAACCGCGATGCGATGATTTCGGCTGTTAACCACCTACTAGCATTGGGGCATACGCGCATTGCATGCGTTTGCATGCCAGAGCCGATTAACAGTGTGCAGGATAGGGTAGCAGGCTACAGATCTGCCATTCAAGCTGATGGTGTAAGTAAGGGTATTACGCGTCCCGAGATTATCATAAACACGGATGGTTCACGCCATTGGGACGTTTTTGATGCTGTGGTAAATATGAGTGCTGCAACGCGCCCCACTGCAATTGTTTGCGTTAATGACTACCTGGCATTTAACGTATGCACACGCCTGCTTAGTATGGGATTTCGCGTTCCCGATGATTTCTCGCTAGTGGGGTTCGACAACATTATTAAGGTTCTCCCAAACGGGATTGGATTAACAACTATCTCACAGCCTTACGAGGAGATCGGCCGGGAAGCAGCCAGGTTAATGCTTCAGCGACAGACCGATCGAAGCACACCGTGCATCCACCGGGAGTTGAGTGGTCAGTTGGTCGTGCGAGAAAGCGCGCGACGGATCTAAAATGGTACCAAAGTTTTTGCCACAGATTTCTTGACACTGTGCCAAAGTGGTGCTATAATGCACCAGTAGATTCGCTTTTGTAACTTTCGGCATGTACCAAATAGGGAGCTAAGTATGAACTGTCAACGACGAGCATTCACGCTCATTGAGCTTCTAGTTGTAATTGCTATCATTGCAATTCTTGCTGCCATTCTCTTTCCCGTGTTTGCTCAGGCACGTGAGCGCGCCCGCGCAATCGTCTGCATTTCCAATGAAAACCAACTCGGCCTTGCCATGATGATGTACACGCAGGACTATGATGAGACCTATCCTCCAAAGCGTGTTGCCTATATTGATGGTGTGGGGTACGTGTGGTGGACCGCTAAGATGACCTCATGGAAGGACGCTATCTATCCATACATCAAGAACTCGGGGCGGCCATATAACAATGGGCAGCCATACAAAGATCACGGCGATACCGGTGTCTTTTCATGCCCAGACAACGCCGCCCAGTGGTCTTCCATTGTTGACTGGGGATTTGCCGGAACCGGTTATCCTGGTGACGAAACAACGCGATTCCCTCGTGGTTATGCTGTTAACAACTGGATAGGGGAGAATGAGCTGGGAGTAAACAGCGTGTTCTGGCCCGCACCTGGCGATAACTCAGGCAGCGGCAAAATGGCAATCCTCTCCACACCGGCCAACGACATCCTCATCGCTGAGACCCGAGGAGCCTTGGTTGACATGGAACCCGAGTACCTTGGATATCACAGCACGGCAGATGGAGCATTCATTGGGAACGCCTCGGATTCTGCCGTGGTGGGTCACAGCCATATGGCAAATGTGTTGTTTGCTGACGGGCATGCCAAAGCTGAACCGCCCGCCGCTACCATTACGGGCGACATGTGGGACTGCATGCAGGCAAGAGGACAGGCTGAGCAGAACTACATTCTGCAGTCAATCGCCGGAGTTCCGGAGTGGCAGAACTGATGCGCCGTCTCGTCATTCTTGCCGGCATCGCAGTATGCGCTCTCACTGGCTGTTCGCACAACAGCACTTCTAATCAGCCCGGTGCAGCGCCGCCCGCTGTGCCAGGACAGCGGCCAACCGCTGCACAGCAGCAGCAGGGCTATAATAGTGCCCCGGCGGCAGTGCAGCAAGAGTTTGGGAATGCACCGCATGGCCAAGCACCCGCTCCACCAGCTGGTGGCCAAAGGTAGGCGAGTACCTGCCTGATCCATCTCAAAGTAGGCTGGCTGAAGATATTGTTGCATCTCAGCCGGCCTACTTGTGTTTTGCAAGGTCCTACTGACGAATGAGGTGTAATGCTACGCATGTCTCGCGCTGCAGTCTAAGTTGGTTATACTGCTTCTGGAATAGACTCTATGCTCCATTGTGCGGCCGTCCCCGATATCCGGTACGTTTTAATCGTGAACGGTTCTACCTCGCCGCCGTCTAGCCTCTGATCGAGCCATGTAATTACCATATGCGGCTTCTCACCGCGTTTCTCTTGCACACGTACAAGCCACCCACTCCCATCTTCTTCATGTTTAAGCGCCAAAAGCTCCAGTCCTTGCGATTCCACGCAGGCTATGCTTCCTTCTCGGGGCAGGTAACCTGGCGAGGGAGTAGTGAGCAATGCGACTGTGGGTGTCGCAAGTTCATTTGCCATTTCAGGAAGGTTACCAATGTCACCAGTGATGACAAATCGGAGTGCATGCTCGCCAAGGTCGGTAGCTGGCTGCCAGGGTTGTTCATCCGGCCCCAAAGCTGCATCGCTCGCGTACCTGCTGCCTCGAATGAGAGTTGGTCGCAGTTGTTGATCCCGAAGGTCAAAGGCGTAAATTGAATCGCTTGCGAAGCCGTAATCACAATGGGTGCCCTGTACTTTTACCCATTTTCCGCCAGGTACTTCACGGTAATCAGTTCTAGTAAGACTGCCGCCAGGTACGTCGTAATGGGCGCTCTTGGCGCCTGGTAAAACAAGTTTGAGGCGTGCTGAACGCTCGGACCAAAATAGTCTGGCGTCGCAGTCAATTGCATCCCGCCCTGTGGTTAGCCGAAGTGTGAAATCAATCCAAGAAGTACCTGAAGTCATTCTTACCCATAATGCGGCACGAATTGGACCTTTTTCCAACACTCGCACATGAGTAATGGACCATTGCCCGCGAGTTACATTGGCATCCAGTTTGGCTGGATCCTCGTCCATCGCGCCCCAGGATCCCTCGTGGTCTTCGATTGTCACCACCCCAAGCCCGGGGTCCGTAAATAGATCCCGGCCATCGCGCGTGATCCTTATGCCGTTGGCTCCTAAAGGCGCGTTGACAGTACAGATGCCATTATCAATGGTGTTGTCATCTACTGCCCGCGCGTTGCCGTTTGATGCAGGGATCGCCTGTGACTTTTCATCCCAAGCCATTTCGAAGACGGACCACCCATATGCGGGAATATTCGCCATGGTTACAAGCCGCGCACGCCATGCGTCATTGCTTCCGAAAGTGCCCTCGGTAGAAATTCGTTGGTAATCTACCGATTTACCGTCTGCACCTCTCAATGCGATGGGTAGTTGTTCAGGGCGACCGGTGTAAGCCTCTATGGGTCGGTAGTCCAGGCAACCTTCCAATTCCAGCGGACCATGGTATGGTGCCGGTCTCGGGTTCCAAACCAGGAACACGATGCCGGATGGATGATTGTCCTCTGGTTTCCTAACAGTAGTATCTACCGCGGCGGCAAGTTGGTTTAGTGCGCGGAACGATGTTGAGCGAACTTGATGCTGCACGCCACCTAGCCATTCGACCTGCTCGCGCATGGCACGTTCAATGCTGCTGCCCGGTAGAATGTCATGAAAGGCATTAAATAGGAGACCGTCCCACGCATCTGCGAGATTGACTGGGTTGGTGTTAATCCGCGCCGAGATGGCTGCCGCAGTCTGTTCAGCCGCAACCAGCGCCGCTTCGGTTTTGCGATAGAGGTACTTAAACCGCGCAGCCGATGAGTAACAACCGCGCATTACAAAGTTCATCTCACCGGTGTGTACGGGGAGAGTATCCGGCGGCAGTTGTTCAAGCTCCTCTTCAATAGACCTGAAAAACCTGCCAAATCCGGAGTACAGCACCGTAACTTCAGGGTGTTTATTGCTCCATTCTTCGATCTGCTGTATCTGCTGCCTTACTGGTCCACCGCCGTGATTTCCGAGGCCAAACGGAACGCCAATATTCTGAATTGTTCCGCCTTTGTACAGGCGAAGCATTTCGTCTAGCCTGCCGGGCATCTCTAATTGGGATGAGCCGTACCAGCCGACTTGGGGCCGAAATGCCATGACCCGGCACCCCGAACGGCCTTGCCACCAGAATACCGGTGCAGCAATGGGTAGGATGCTTTGTGGCGGACGGGTAAACGCAAAGTACCGCATTCCGCAGTGATGGAGTATCTCGGGTAAGCCATCGGCATGACCAAACGAGTCCGCTGCCCAGCCCACGTTAATCGATACCCGTAACTGTTTGCGGAACCAGGATTTACCAATAACAAACTGTCGAATGAGAGCCTCAGTCGCAGGCATGTTGGTGTCTGGCTGTATCACCGTCCCGCCCACTACCTCCCATCGGCTAGATTCAATGTAGGCTTCTATGCGGGCAAAGACGTCAGGATCCGTCGCTTGTATGTGCTTGTAGATTGCGCATTCGCCTCTCGAAAAGGTTAGTTGCGGAAACTGATCCATCAAATCAAGAACAGTTCGGCAGGTGGTGATCCCTTCGTTAAGCCCCTCTCTCCAGTCCCATAGCCATACCGGGTCCAAGTGCGCATTAGGAATTAGATGAAATGTGAGTGCCATAGTCGGTACCCCTGTCCTATTAGGTCAGCTTCGACCTTTGTATTGGGTTCAATGTGGTGTAAATCATTATAGTGAAGCCGCTGGGCAATGTCAATGAATCCTCGTGGACATACTCTACCTGGCTTAACTGGCTGGTACGACCAGAGGGCACGTGACCTATGGCGTTACACAGTGAGTCACCCAACTGCCCCAACAAAAGCCCCCTATCAGCACCTCGGCGCACAGAATTGCATTACATCCTCGCTAACGCACATGGCTCGGCAGATATTTGACTAACGGCCATACACGCAGACGGTGGAACTGAGTGAGGGTGGTTAAGCGCTCAAAGTCGATACTCGGCCACCAGCGGCAGCGGTTTTTGCGACGCGACGCTGTGGCAGGGTTCAATAGACTAAGTTGGTGCAGGGTCTGCAGCATAAACAACAAGGCTGCCGCGCACGGTCATGAGGCCTACTTACTGTAGTAGTACCTACTGAGGGATACACGTGCTTTTGCGCGGCAGCGATCCTCAAATCGAATTGACAATCTGTACTGTCCAACTTATCTCAACGGTCGGGAGTCGGTCGCCACATCTTTTCTACAACTTTTTAGTGTCCTGGCAGGTTCTCGCAAATCTCTGGTATGCCAACAGCACCCTATAGCCTAAGTTTCGATACCAAAGTATCCGCTCATCGAAGTTCGTGAATGTGCCAGGCAACGTCCCGTCGTTCAGTACATAGCCCTGCTGACCATTTGCCTTAAGATACTGATGAGCGGCGACCACCAAGGCGCCTTCCAAAAAGACCGCTTGCGTTGCTGGTGGTATGGGTGTATTACGCACGCAAGCAGGTGCCATGGGCAGCAGGTCCGGCGTGTTATGTTCGGTCCCGGCCGTCACAATGAGTCCCTTTGAACGAAGTCTCTGAACGTACGTTGTCAAAACATCGGGTGTGTTCCGGATTGGTATCAATTCTACGGCGTAAATGGAGCGGCGTGCGAGGTCCGCAGCAAGCGCATCAACATCCTGCTCGTATTCGCAGATAGGTGATGCTCCGTCAGCAAGGATGGGGTACGCGGGTATTCCACCGACGGCAAGCGTGAGTTTGTAAGCATCTGAAAAATCGATAAACGTGTCCGCAATGAACGCCGGCCGTCCTGCCTTCATAAGTCGTGAGCGGATTTCGTTCTGCACCGCGGCAGCATCGCTACAATCAACGGAGGAGTGATGACCAAATAGTTGGTTGATGAGGCTCGTCCGCTCTTCGTGTAGCGGCGAGGTGGCGAATAGTGCCTCCTGAAAAGCCTGTGCCAGATGTCTCTCTTGCAGTGTGACGGTACTGAGAGGCTGATTAGTACGACTGGCCACGCCGGCCCTAATGGCCTCACCATTGAGACTGTTCACAACTCCTGCCGCAGTAAACAGTTGGCTCATTATTTCCGCCATGGCATTCATCCGATAAGTATCGCGCGCCTTTATCTGCTCGATTATCTGTAGTGCATCGTGCGGCAGCGGCTCCAGGTACATGGCGCCTTTACTGCACAAGTACGTTTTGCCTGGGTTACCGGGATCGTTAAGCCGCACACCCGACGCTACGTATTCGTTGATGAGGCCGATAGTTTCTATACCGTAGAGCGGAAAAACTCCTCTGTGCAGCGCATTGCTGGTAAAATCGCTGTAGACAGTATAGTCATAGTAGTTGCTTACCCCCAATATGGTAAGCCCCTGCGAGTAGGCGAGTTCCACTGCTTCACTAACGCTACCGAATGCAGAAAAGTTGGGTGGCAGGTGAATGTGGGCGTTCACCTTGAGCTCTGGTTGATCCACCGCATTCTGGTTGCCTTCTAATTCCAGCGACTGAAAGAGTTCGAGCGGCATAAGGTTTGTTACGGGCATGGGGTATCCAATGACAATCGTATTTACCTAATTTTACCTTGATGGTCCATGATTTGTACGGCAAAGTACTAATCGTACAGTACCCACCATTGCGACCATCGGCTACTGAGTACCCTTTTAAAATCACATTACGGTAAACGAATTTATGCTCCGTAGGAATCCTAATTGGGGGCTACCAATAGAATCAGCCACCTCATTGCGCACAATTGTAATTAAAAATAATGTGAGGGATTGTGGAATTTTGCACACACCATGTGTGAAATATTTCACACTAACAATTCTTAAATCACGTGATATTATTGTTATGCAAATCCGCCTGTTGGATGTTCGGTTTGTTACATATATCACTGAAGGCCCCGTCCATCTGGCCCCAATTTGATTTCGTCGTTAACAAGAGGATATTGCCGAATTGCGTGAAGAGAATGCGATCGCAAGCTTTATCTTTTGCCGTAGGCTGAATGCTGTAATGCTCTATTAGGCGTGAAACGAAGTGTTTCCAAAATCATCCGGTGTGGACCGCGTGATGGCATAGCCGAAGCGGGACAGCGGCTGATAAAACTGTCGTCTACGCATGAACCTTTGCCGTGAAGCATTGTTGTAAAACATGTAACCTGTAACACTAGGAATGACCGCAGCGTCCAACAGCGTAAGTCATGCAATTGCTCGATTGTGGCGTGCAGGTGGGACTTCCGGCCAGTGCACAGCAAAATCTGCGGATTCTCGCTATGCTATAATGAACTTTAGTTCAACTGTGTCAGGAGGATTGACCGTGCCTAAAATCGATACTGCCGACTTTAAGAATGGCGTATCCATCATTCTCGACGGTGAGATTTACACCATCGTATGGTTCCAGCATCACAAGCCTGGCAAGGGCGGAGCGGTGATGCGCAGCAAATTGAAGAGCTTAAAATCCGGCGGCGTCATAGATAAGACTTTTAATGCTGGTGAGAAACTTGAGCAAGCGATTCTTGCCAGGCACCCAATGCAGTATCTATATGAGCAGGACGATGAGTTTGTGCTTATGCATCCAGAGACCTATGATCAGGTTTCTGTTAATCGTGCAACATTTGGTGACTCGATCAAATACCTGAAACCTGGTATGGAGGTACAGGTAGTTGAGTTTGACGAAAAGATCCTCGGTGCGGAGGTTCCATTCTTCGTGGAGCTAGAGGTTTCTGAAACGGATCCGGGTGTCCGTGGTGATACTGCACAGGGTGGCTCAAAGCCAGCGACACTCGAGACGGGAGCCGTCATCAACGTTCCGTTCTTTATCAACGTAGGGGATAAAGTAAAGGTTGACACGCGAATAGACGCCTACCTGGAACGAGTCAAATAGATTCCGAATAACCGCACATCGCTTTCGTTCGTTTGGCTCACGGTTGACCGCAGCAATTTTTAAAAGGTGAGGCCCCTGCCAAATATGAAAATCTCGACGAGAGTGCGCGATCGCGAGACGCCGCTCAATCTGCCTGTCTCTACAATTAGCACATTGCAGAGGTTCTTTGCAGTTATAGCGGGCGCAAATGCAGTGATGTGCGGTTACATAATATATGGTCTCTTTAGTGGTCAGCTCGCGACCGCCGCCAGTACCTCTACCCTGGCAGCGCAACATGCCCTAAATGTTGTACTGCAGCTATCCTCCTATATTAACGTCTCTCTACCTATAGCGCTTATCCTTGCTGTGATTCTTTTTTGGGACAATACCGCAGTAGGCGGGATCCTGCTGGTAGTAGCTGCGGCACTCTCCTACGGGGTCAATCTGTCCCTGGATTACCTTAGTTCAAACGGCACGCAGCTTAAGGCCGGCATGGTAGCCCACGCCACCCTTAGTGAAATGGGTGATGTTGCGCTGATGTTGGCCGTTGCTGGCGGAATTCTTATTTTGCGCGGTATTTGGGATAGAATAAGAAACTCCTCAAGCGGTCCTGACCTTACCGCCATGAAATATGGTGCAAATGCTAAAGAAGAGGACAACCCGAGGGCACTGCTGGGGGCTGCGGCAAAATGCTGGCAGCTGCCGTACTGCAAGGAGGCTGTCCGCAAAACGTGTCCTATATTCCATGCACGGTCCAAGTGCTGGAAACATCGAGTGGGGTGTATGTGTGAAGAGCACATAATGCGGCTTTCCATGGCGAATTCGGGCACCGCATCACCTGCGAACCAGGGCATTGGCAGCGGTTTCGTTGCCATTGGTGACCTCATTGCGAAGAGTGAGTCCAACTCCGCACCACCACTTCCTACCAAAGTCGGCCCACGAGGCGTCCGAATACCACAAAATCCCAACCTGTCAGCAGCAAGAAAGAGGGAACGGTGCAATAACTGCGTGATCTATAACGAGCATCAGCGCCAGAAATACAATCTGTTCTCACCTATAGTTACCCTTGCCGTACCTCTGTTCTTCGTTCTCAATTATTCTGCCATTCAAACATGGCTTGCGAATATGCTGCATAATGTAGATACTATCGTGGCGCATCTGCAGTTTACAGGTACGGCCTCTACCGGCCCCTCTGTGATAACGCAGGATCTCACTGGTTCCATCTTTATTGAGGGAATACTGATATTCTGTATAGGCATGATAGTACTGTCTTTTGCGCTGAGACTGGTAGAATATGTAGTCTTTACGCTGAAAATATGACCGTTTGGAGTAGCAATGAATCTGGACGAACTTCAGAGCCTCGTGGATATGGTTCAAAATTCCCAATTGCGCGAGATTACCCTGAAGCAGGGGGATCGCCGGCTTACGATAAGGCGTGATCCGCAGCTTGGTGCCACGCAGACATTAAGTGACCTTGAGATGATGTCTGAGGCTTCACTTTTAGGGTCCCAGGAACTGACGACTACCGTGCATGCCCCGGAAGCGGTTTCCTATCAGGATGTATCCGCGCCGTACGTGGGTGTGTTCTGCCACTTACGCCCGATGGTTGGAATGGGTAGCCGCATCACCAATGGCCAAACTCTCTGCACGATTCAGTCAATGGATATTCATAACGAAGTCGTGGTAGAAGTGGATGGTCAGGTTATTGACATTCACGTTGAAGACAACCAACCTGTAGAGTTTGGGCAGATTCTTTACACCATAGAGGTAAACAGTTCCCCCAATGTTTGAAAAAATCCTAATCGCGAACCGCGGTGAAATTGCTGTTCGCATAATACGCGCCTGCCGCGAAATGCGGATAAGAACGGTAGCGGTACACTCAACCGCCGACGCCAACTCGTTGCACGTTCGATTGGCGGATGAATCGGTCTGCATAGGTTCCCCTGCTCCCAAGGACAGCTACCTGCACATGCCCAACATTATAAGCGCCGCGCGCATAACAGGGGCTGAGGCTATCCATCCAGGTATCGGCTTTCTCTCCGAGCGTGCGAATTTCGCAGAGGCGTGTGAAATGTGCGGGCTGAAATTCATCGGTCCATCCGCTGCAGTAATGGATAGGATGAACAACAAGTCTTCGGCTCGCGAGACCATGCGTGCCGCTGGTGTGCCTGTGGTTCCTGGGACTGAGGGCATGATAACCGACGACCAGGAAGCGCTTAAATTTGCTCGTAAGACGGGTTTTCCGTTGCTCATCAAAGCAGCACACGGTGGGGGTGGTAGAGGTATTAGGCTCGTTCAGAATGAGGATGAACTGTCGCGGCAGCTCGATATGGCCCGTACAGAAGCAGCCTCTGCATTTGGCAGCGCAGAAGTGTATATGGAGCGCTTTGTTGAGGAGCCACGGCACGTTGAAGTGCAGGTCTTGGCGGATGAACATGGTCACGTAGTACACCTTGGTGAACGTGAATGCTCGGTTCAAAATCTGCGCCATCAAAAGCTACTCGAAGAAGCGCCAGCTGTCCAACTCACTCCTCAGCAGCGCAGTCGACTTGGCGATGCAGCGGTTAAAGCGGCCAAAGCTATAGGCTATGTGAACGCAGGTACCATTGAATTCCTGGTCGACGGCCATGGCGATTTCTATTTTATGGAGATGAACAAGCGCCTGCAAGTAGAACATTGCGTCACCGAAATGGTCACCGGAATTGACCTTGTTAAGGAACAGATCCGCATTTCCGCTGGTGATCGCCTCAGTTTTACTCAGAAGGAAATTCGTACGAACGGCCACGCTATTGAGTGCCGTATCAATGCGGAAGATCCCGCCAAAGGATTCATACCTAGTGCTGGTTGTATAACCCGAGTGGTGCTGCCCGGCGGATATGGCGTGCGTGTGGACACTCACATCTATGCTGGGTATGAGGTACCGCCATTTTATGATCCTCTGCTTGCTAAGGTGATCGCTTGGGACAAGGACCGCCAGGGCGCCATACTACGTATGCAGCGTTGTCTTGCTGAAATGGAGATCGATGGCGTGAAGACCAATATAGGTTTTCAGAAGCGCATTTTGAGTAATGCGTTTTACCGACGGGGTGAAGTATCAACCGACTTCATTCAGCGCCGCATTTTGTCTGACACGAAGTCGTAAGGCATAGCAAATAACCGGAGTGTTCTTATTTTGACGCAATACAAAAGGCTTCCAATGACTGCAACCGGTGCCTCCTCGCTGCCGGCGTGGATGCAGGGGTGGCGGGGTGCGACTATCTTCACGGGCATAATGGCGCTAAGTGCGCATTGCGCCTTCCCACTTCCAGGTACTCCTGTGCCTGCAACAATGCAGGTGTTTACTGTCTTGCTGGCTGGGTTGATGTTGGGACCGACCTGGGGCGCCGTTTCCGCTGTGCAATATCTGGCTATCGGCTTATTGGGCCTACCAGTTTTTGCGCCCGGACCGCTGGGTGCGGCTGCCATTGCAGGAGCCACAGGGGGCTATATACTAGCGTTCCCAGTGGCTGCGCTAATTGCGGGTCTGGCACGGGGTCATAGCGAGAAGGCGATGGCAGCTTCTTCGGCAGCGGCCATTACGGTGATCTATGCAATGGGCTGTGGATGGCTCGCTTTTACCTTCCATCCGCATCTCAACGCGCTGCAGGCTTTTGGCGCTGGGGCTGGCTGGTTCCTGGTATGGGATGCCGTTAAGGCCTGTGCTGCGATTGCTGTTGCGAAGTTTGTGCGCTGAGAAGGACCGCCCGTGGCTGATTCTACCCAGGCTTCCACAACGATGCCGGTATCGGTGGATGACAACTATCCGGGCGGCACACCACTCCTAAAGCAGTATTTTGCTACGCGCCGCGAACATCCGGGAGTCATCCTGTTGATGCGGGTGGGGGATTTTTTTGAGGCATATGGGCCCGATGCTGAGACCATTGCCAGGCTGCTTCAAATTACGCTCACTGGCCGCGAGGACGGTGGCACGCGTATCCCAATGGCAGGTGTCCCTCATCACGCTGCCGAGCGGTACATCAGCCGGCTAATTGCGCGGGGCTGCCGCGTGGCACTCATGGATCAGGTGGAAGATCCCAAACTAGCAAAAGGACTCGTTAAGCGGCGAGTTACGCGCATCGTTACTCCGGGAACTGTGCTGGAAGACGCGATGCTCGATTCACGCAGCAATAACTATCTAGTAGCGGCAGTTATTGGTGATCCCGTTGCCGGTGTGAGCGTGGTTGATGTATCAACGGGCGAGTTTCTCACGACCGAAATTGATGGCGACCAGCGCCTCGAAAAGCTCCTCGAAGAGATCCTTCGCTTAAGCCCTGCTGAAGTAATTACTCCTGCGGACTGCGATGAAGGCTGGTTGGAGGCGCTACAAAGCGCCTTTCCTGCCACACTCGCACTAATTCCTGCTGAGCCTAAAGAGTTGGCAGGTGGCAGTAGAAATCTGCTCCTCAGCCACTTCGAGACGCAGTCGCTCCGGGGGTTCGGTTGCGATGAATACACCACTGGCATTGACGCCTGTGCACTTGTATTGCGTTACTTGAAGAAAAATCAGGCACAAGCCCTCAATCATATCAAAACGCTGTCCACTTACTCGACACGCGAGTTCATGACGCTCGACACTGCTGCACGGCGGCATTTGGAGATAACCACCCCCTTAGGCGACGGCGGACGCCAGCGGACACTGCTGGGCACGATGGATGAGACCCTAACTTCCATGGGCGGCCGCATGCTGCGGCGCTGGCTGGAGGAGCCTCTGCTAGATTTGCAGCAAATCACCAATCGGCAGGATGTTGTAGAGGAACTGTATCGAAGTGTCATCACCCGAGGCGACATTCGTGAACTATTGCGTGGTATGGGTGATATTGAGCGCCTGGTTACACGATGCGCGGCCGGAATGGCAAATGCACGGGACCTTGTGGGTCTTAAGCTTGCGCTACAACGATTACCTGAGCTTGCAAGGGCGTTAGCGGACGTAAAATCGTTACAGCTAGCGACATTGCAGCGTCAACTCGCGGTACAACCCGAGGTTTTGGACCGTATTGAACGCGCAATTGCCGAGGATCCCCCTGCTGGCCTACGTGAAGGTGGCCTGATTCGCGCAGGGTACAGTGAGGAACTGGACCGGTTGAGGCAAATGGCGGCCGAGGGCCGCACATATATCGCAACACTAGAGACAGAGGAACGGACACGTACTGGTATCCCCTCACTTAAGGTTGGCTATAACGCTGTGTTTGGCTATTACATAGAGGTTACCAGGGCTCACCTCTCGAAGGTACCGGAGCATTATATACGCAAACAGACTACTGCTGGAGCAGAGCGTTACATTACCCCTGATCTTAAAGAGTACGAAGCTAGAGTGCTTAATGCCGATGAAAAAGCCGTTGAGCTTGAGTACGAGCTCTTTAACAACGTTCGTGAAAGAGTTGCAGCGGCTTCTGCAGAAGTACTTGCAAGTGCTCGCGCTGTGGCGGCGCTAGATGTGTTTGCTTCGCTGGCTGAATTAGCGGCGAGGTATCATTTCGTTCGCCCCGTTGTGAATGACAGCGACATTCTCCAGATTACTGCGGGCAGGCATCCCGTAATTGAGCGAATAAGCACTTTTGGTCCCTACATTCCTAACGACTGTAATATGAGCGATGACAGTCGACTGATCATCATAACAGGGCCAAACATGAGTGGAAAATCATCGTACCTAAGACAAACTGCGCTTATAGTGCTTCTCGCGCAGGTTGGTAGTTTTGTACCCGCTGACCAGGCAGTGGTGGGGGTGGTTGATCGCATTTTTACTCGCGTTGGTGCGCACGATGAGTTGGCAAGCGGACAGAGTACTTTTATGGTGGAGATGAACGAAACTGCCGCCATCCTTAACAATGCCGGACCCCGCAGCCTTGTGGTTTTAGACGAAATCGGGCGTGGAACCAGTACCTACGACGGTCTATCAATTGCGTGGGCAGTGGCAGAATACCTTGCGGAGGTGGGATGCAAGACGTTGTTTGCTACTCATTACCACCACCTTAATGAACTGGCGAATCATTTTGGCATGGTGAAAAATTACCGTGTCGCAGTTAAAGAACACGGTGACCGCATCGTTTGGCTACGTAAGCTTGTTCCGGGTGGCACAGATAAGAGCTACGGGATACAGGTGGCTAGAATGGCAGGTGTGCCATCCGAGGTGCTGGACCGTGCGGGGCAGGTTTTGCGCAGCCTGGAAAAAAATACCGCAGGGACCGCGCGTGGGGTACTGGCCGTAGAACCAACAACGGTAAAGAAGCAGCGGCTGCAGCTTACGCTGTTTGAACAGGAAAAGCACCCAATAATTGAAGAGCTGGAACAACTTGATATAAGCACGCTGTCGCCTATGGAAGCTCTCATGTTGTTAGACACCTGGAAACGGCGAACAGCCCTATGAATTTGTTGGGGCCAGGTCACTGATATCCAGGCTTAAAAACAGGTCCACCAGGTTCGGATCGAAGTGAGAGCCCTTTTCGCTTGCCACAAACTGGCGTACTTGCTCTACACCCCAACTTTTGCGGTACGGCCTATCACTTCGCAATGCATCCCAAACGTCGGCCAGAGCGAATATACGTGCAGCAAGAGGAATTTGCTCACCCTGCAGTCGGCGAGGATAACCGGTACCATCCCAACGTTCGTGATGGCAATAGGGGATATCCAGTGCAGGCCTAAGGAAGGCGATAGGCGATAGCATTTCGAATGCGTATTGGGCGTGGCGCCTCATAATCTCCCACTCTGCTGTATTGAGCGGACCGTCCTTTAGCAGTATGTTGTCTGGCACGCCCAGTTTGCCAATATCATGAAGCAGCGCCCCTCGGCGTATGTGCACCAGGTCATGCTCTGGAACTCCATACCTTCGTGCCATTCTCAGGGTAATCTCGGTCACGCGATGGCTGTGCCCTTCTGTCTCTTTATCTCTAAGGTCGAGCGCACGTGACCACCCTTCAATGGTTTCATCATACGCCATGAGGAGTTCGAGATTTGTGCGTTGCAGGTCATCGAATAGTGTTGCATTATCGATCGCAATAGCGGCTTGGCCGGTAAGCATTTCTAGAAATTTCAGCCACTCTGGCGCCACAGGTCGGGCGGTTGTATGATAGACCTCCAGCACGCCCTTTAGATGGCCCTTAGCTAGGAGCGGCGCAACATAGTAGCTTGCACCGTCGAAATCTACCACATCATCGTCACCACGCGTAAGCATTCGGCGCTCATGTGCGGCGCGTCCAATTAGGCCGTCACCCAGTCGCCACGAGGTTTTGCCGTGATAAGGTAAGGCTCCTCGTTTACAAGCGTAGTCGATGGAATGGGTAATGGGGTTGTATAGGAGGATGTTCGCGCCATCCACGTCTAGTTGCGTCATTACCTGGTCTAGCACGACACTTAGCGTTAGGCGCAGATCCATCGACGAGTTAATAGCGATGTCGATGTTACGCAGTGCGCTCATCATCTGCAAATGGCGCTCCAGACCCTGTTGGGCCGCCTTGCGGTCCGTAATGTCGCGAATAACGATGACGATTTGTCGCGGGTTAAGAGGCATGATACGGGCCTCGCGCGACCGTACATTGTCACCGGAACCCGCAGAATATTCAAGCTCGCGCGGTTGTTTTGTTTGAAGTACCTCGTGAGCCATCTGCACAAGTTGAGCGCAGCCTAGGTCACCATCTAACGCCTGAAGGGAATCACCCACGTGCAATTGGGCCGTGGATTGCGAACAGAGCGGGAAGCTTGCGGGTATTTGAATATCCAGTACTCGGAGGCTACTGTTGAGGCGAACGTAAACATCGGGAAGCGATCCCAAAACCGCCTGCAATTCGGCAGTTTTGTCCTTTATTAACTTGTTGGCCTCGGCCTGTTCGGTTACGTCACGAGCGATGCCTACCACACCAAGGACCTGTCCGTTGTCGCCGTAACATACGCTTTTGGTAGTCTGGAGGATTCGCTGGTCGCCGGCGATATTGGCTCGTTCCATGACTGTTTGTGATAGGCCCGTCTCCAAGACCTCACGATCACTACGCATTATCGCCATTCCCGCTTCGGGACCCATAAGCGTGCAGTCGTCTTTACCCAAAATCCAGGACTCGCTGTGGCCAATTAGCTGAGCAGCAGCAGGGTTCACTGAGATATAGCGCCCATCAATATTCTTCACGAAGATTGCGTCTTTACTCGCCTGCACGAGCGCATTGAGAATACCGTGTTCCAGTCGTAACGCATCCTCCATCCACTCGCGTTCCACCACTTCCCGCTCTAAGCGGAGGGTGCGGTTACGAAGCTCCAAGAGCGATACGACCTGACTTGCCAAGGTGGTAAGAATTCGACGTTGGTTTTCGTTTAGTGTACGGGGAACGGTGTCTATAACACATAGCGCGCCGAGTTTGTGGCCGTTTGGTGTGATGAGGGGAGCGCCTGCGTAGAAGCGAACTCGTGGATCGCCGGTTACTAGAGGATTATCGATAAACCGACTGTCTAGCGCGGCATTAGTTACTTCGAGGATGTCGTCGCCCAATATGGAATGAGCGCAGAAGGAAATTTCTCGCGGCGTTTCCGATAGCTTGAGACCATAAGCCGCTTTAAACCACTGACGATCATGATCTACAAAGCTGACAAGCGAGATTGGCGTGTCACACAGAGAGGCTACCAGTTCTACAATCTGGTCATACCCGTCTTCAGGTAGTGTGTCTAAAATGCCTAGATCTCGGAGTTCTCGTACGCGCTCGTTCTCATCATCTGGAACAGGATAGTTCATTATGTACCTGCCTCCAAGCCTGCACGTTAAACGATGGTGCAATCATGGTGCAAAGTGCATCAAGCCCGTAGGCTGGCATTTGCGTAACTAGACGATAGGTAATATCCTTTCATGAGGGGCTGAGGTCACGATCGGGGTGACAGGACTCGAACCTGCGACATCTTGGTCCCAAACCAAGCACTCTACCAACTGAGCTACACCCCGTGGCAGGTCGCAGTAAAACGACCCGCAAGGTATTATGCAACTGAGACCCGAAAATGTCAAGGATGTATTGAACGCAGTTTCCTCATCTTTCGCAAAAATGCGTATATCCTGAGGTTTATCACAGTGAATTCATCATTCCGCTCAGACAGATGTGCATACTACCTGTTTAATCCAGGCACTACATTGGACGCTGCTAGCACCGAGCATGAGTATGTCATTCCTTTTAACCTAAACCGCAAATACTCTGCTGCCGAAGTCATTCCTTCGTTCAACTTTGCTGGTGCTAAGGGAGTATCCGTGACCGCTTACTTGCAGGCGGTGGGTACAACTGCCAAATCACCATGGTTCAACATGGGAACTTGGATTTCGGACGGGGGTATTACGGTAAGCTCCTCGGCTGAATGCGACAATGGCAAATGGGGACACGTTGAAACAGATACCGCTGTACTAACCGAGGATTTTTCTACGCTTACGCTGAAATTAGTTGCTAAAAGTTTGGCGAGGGAACCGCATCCTGTACTAAAGCAGGCAGGGTTATCCGTATATTGTACCGGTGCAATGGTTTGCCAAAGCGTGCACGTGCAGCCTGACAGCGTAGCGCGCATTCAGGTGCCCCTGCGTTCGCAACTAGAGTGGAAAGGTGGTCACGGCTGGTGCAGTCCCACCTCGTGCGGAATGGTTCTGGATTATTGGGCTACAATACTGGGCAATGACGGCCTTTCGGTTCCCACGCCGGTGATTGCGTCTCGCGTTTACGATGCTCTCTGGGGTGGAACGGGCAACTGGACGTTTAACATGGCATATATTGGCAGCCTGCCGCAAATGTCGGCCGTGGCACTACGCATTCAATCCGTCAGGTCATTGCAGTCTCTTCTCGCAAAACAGGTACCACCCATTGTTTCCTTATCGTACGCGACTTTGAAGCGCGAACAGCGCGCCAGTGACCCGGGACACTTAATGGTGGTCACCGGTATTACGGAGAACGGTGAGGTCATGCTCAACGATCCATATTTTAGCCCCGGCGATGAGGACGGAGGTAAGGTTGTCGCGCCGCTTTCCGTTTTCGACGAGGCCTGGAAACGGAGCAAGCGGCTGATATATCTTATTGTGCCGCAAGATTCGTTGTTATCCGCTCTTGACGACTGCTTAGGGGCCGATAATGCCTGAGCTTATCACCGTGGTGATGGCAGACGTGCCAAATAGTGCACTATTATGGGAACACAATTTTCAGAATATGGTGCATGCTGTCAATTGCTACGAGTCTATGGCACTACGAAGCACCGCTGACCACGGCGGGCGTGTTTTAAAGTCACACGGTGAGAACGACGGGCTGTTCTTGGTTTTTACCAGCGCTTTACAGGCAGCTCGGTGTGCTGTGGAATTGCAAAATGCGCTAACATCGCAACCGTGGGCACAAGAGCTTCCCTTTGAAGTGCGAATGGCAATTCATTGCGGTGAGGCCCAGTTTCGTGATGGTGACTATTTTGGCCCGACTGTAAACCGATGTGCCCGGTTGCGGGGAGCGGCACAGGGTGGTCAGATTTTGGTTTCTGGGGCAGTGGCGGCACTCATTAGTGAGCAACTGCCTTCCGACCAAGCACTCATCAGCTTGGGGTACGTAAGCCTGAAGGATTTGCGCACCGAGGAGGTGTGGCAGCTATGGGCGCCGGGCCTGCCAACCCATTTTGCAGGTAAGCCTGTAGGCGGTACCGAAGACCGCACAAATCTCCCCCGGTCGGCCACCTCGTTCATTGGCCGAAATAGCGAGGCAGCGAAGGTTCGTGAGCTTATACAGCGGTCGAGAATGGTGACACTGGTGGGTACTGGTGGAACTGGAAAAACCCGCTTAGCGCTTCACGTTGCCACAGAGATTACCGGCTGGTTTCCAGATGGCGTGTGGCTTTCTGAATTCGCTTCGGTTACTGACGCCTCGATATTGATACAGTCAATCATGACATCGATTGGGCTGAAAGCCTCGGGTAGTGGAGCACTGGAGCAATCGCTCATTTCCAGCATTGGCAACCGCAGTTTGCTCATGGTTTGGGACAATTGCGAGCATATCATTGATACCTGCGCAAAGTTGACCGAGCGCCTGTTGGGGGCATGTCCGAACCTTAAGATACTTTGCACCAGCCGCGAACCACTCAAGGTTCCGGGAGAGATGACCATTAGAGTTTCTGGCCTTAAGCTGCCGGACAAATCTAGTGACTACAATCCAATCGAGCGTTTAAGCGAGGCCCTCGTGTTGTTCGAGGAGAGGGCTCAGGCCGTGCGGCCGGGATTTTGTATCACCTCGGAGAACTATAGTACCATTTCAGAAATATGCCGGCGGCTCGATGGGATTCCCCTGGCGATTGAGCTCGCTGCGGCACGAATTCGTGCAATGGGACCGGAGCAAATTGCTACGCGGCTTGGAGATAGGTTTCGATTGCTAAAAGGAAACAGCAGGACCTCTCTTCCTCATCACCAAACACTTCGGGCGCTTATAGATTGGAGCTACAACCTGCTCTCGAGCAGTGAGCGAACCATGTTGTTGCGTCTGTGCGTGTTCGCGGGTAGTTGGCATATTTCTGCAGCTGAGTCTATTTGCAGTTCCGCGGACTCACCGGAAATCGACGTCCTGGATCTCGTACTCTCGCTAACCGAGAAAAGTTTGGTGGTCTGCACAGAAGACTCAGGACGCTACCAGTTGCTCGAGACTATTAGGCAGTACGCCGTAGATCGTCTATCTGAGGAATGCAGCGCTCAAGACGTTCATCAACTGCGCATACGGCATGCAAAATGGTACGGCACCCAGGTTCAGGAGGCGCAGGGCGTGGCCATTCGCGCACATGACGCAAACGCCTGGCTCTCTCTCGACAGCGACTATGACAACATTCGGGCAGCCTTGGAATTTTCCACCGGCTCGACGGCGTCAGAAGATTTTTCGGGTGCGGTCAACATTGCGGTTGCGTTGGTTCCATATTGGCAAAGCCGTTACCTTGTAAATGAAGGACGTAATTATTGTGAGCGCCTGCTCACTAGTGCTCAGAAACTTGGAGTGAGAGCCCTGCTTAGCGGGCTTCTGGTAGCGTATAGCACGCTCTGCTGGAGCCAAAGTGACTACAATCACGCTAAGCAACTCGCAACGGAAGCGAGGGATATCGCACTAGAGCAGAATTCTGCACATGATGAAGCTACAGCGCTCTACACTCTAGGTCTCGTGACTTCAGATCTGAGCGACTTCGACGAAGCACGAAGACTGTTTGCAAGTTGCCTAGCAATATATCAGCGATTGGGAGACCGTGAGGGAATTGCAAGATCCGTTTGCTGCCTTGGTTACTGTGCATTTGAAACCGGCGATTACGAGGAGGCACGCCGACTGACCGAACAGGGTATTGACCTGCAGACGGAATTGGGCATGGTACCGGCTTACACGCGCAATACTCTTGGCACTATACTTGAAACTCTAGGTGATTTTAATGGGGCCATAGAACAGTACAACCTAAGTTACGACTGGTTTAAGGCGACCCACCATGAGCGCGGAACCGCTCACAGTCTACACTCCATTGGAAGCCTGCTAATCAAGACAGGTGATTTACATGAGGGACTCAGCCATCTAAGGCGCAGTGCCGCCATATTCAGGGCACTTGGCGACGTACATTCTGAGGTAGTAGTTAGAATGGATACTGCCGGTGCATTGGTGGGTAACGATTTACCTCAGGAAGCCTTAAGCGTATCGAGGGAGTGTATTGCACTCTGCTGCCAACTTGGTAGCGTGCTCACGTCTCTGCGCGCTATCCGTCAGCATGCCAGTGCATTGCAGGCTAACGGCCGGCTCGTTGAGGCAGCATTCCTTGCATTGTATGCTAATGAAAAACTCGTTGCGTTGAATGTATTGAACACGGACCGCGAGGAATTTGAGCTCGACGAGACTTTCCGTGCGGCGATGTCAACAATCTCCGGCACTCAGTTGTCCAGTTTACGCCGCCGCATCACTGATCTTGACATCGAGTCAATGCTAATAATAATCCGTGACCATGACATCGAACGCAATTTAGGTATTCACACGGCGCCAGGACGAGACGAATAGACGAATGGACGGCTGCTGAACCTGTTCACACACCGCTGTTGCTTAGCTATGTGCAGCTCTTGTTTCTGCCAACAAGCGCGGCCTTGCGCATAACCCGCTCCTTACGTCATAATGACGCCGAACTAAATCTGTGGTGAATGGGTGTTTTGGAGACAATCAATGGCTGAGCTCTGGCGGGATATACAGGCGAGTGACTTCGAGATTGAGATAATACAGGCTGAACAGGAGGGGAAAGACGCAGCTGCAGTGCGCGATCTTCTAGCCAAGCAGCCCGCAGTTCTGGATACCCCAGAGGGCCAAAAGGCGGCAGTAGAGTTGCTCAGCCAAGTACGGAATCTGCCTATTGCAGAAACCTACCAGTATGTGGAACCTGACGATCTAGAGTCCATCAAAGCGAGCCGTACTAGCTCGGGCGAATCGCTTCCTCATTGCGCATACTCTGACGCCGAAATGCTGGATCGCCTGCAAGGCGGCTGGCTGGGGAGAACCTGTGGCTGCCTGTTAGGTAAGCCTGTTGAAGGGTGGCATCGCCCTCGGCTTTACGGCCTGTTAAAAGAGTCGCAAAAGTTTCCGTTGCGTGATTACATTAGATTTGCAGATATTCCCACAGCAGTCGCGGAGAAGTACCACGTACAACAGAACGAATTTTCAGCCTGGTCTTTTTTCGCTGACAACCTTGCGGATGGTGCGCCAGCAGACGACGACATCAACTACATGGTTACCGCCCTGGAACTATGGGCGCGGCACGGTTCGGCAATAAGGCCTGTCGACGTTACAAACTTCTGGCAGGAGGCTATTCCGATAGAGAAAACGTACACTGCCGAGAGAGCCACTTATAGAAATCTGCAAAATGGGCTGTTACCTCCTGCAACTGCGATTACCGCAAACCCTTACCGAGAGTGGATTGGCGCCCAAATTCGCGGTGACGTATGGGGCTATCTTCACCCTGGTAACCCGGAGCGCGCTGCCGAGTTCGCATGGTGTGACGCCTGCGTTAGTCACGTTAAAAATGGGATATATGGCGAGATGTGGAGCGCAGCAATGAATTCTGCTGCATTTGCCACCAACAATATTCAGCAGATTATAATGGCTGGGTTGGCGCAGATTCCGCTAAAATCTCGGCTGCATGATGCAATAGAAGATGTTCTGGAGTGGTATGAGCTGGATGTGGACGTCGACACCGCAGTGTATCGTGTGCACGAACTATGGAATGAGGAGCGCGCACATGATTGGTGCCACACGATTTCTAATGCCATGATTGTAGCAATAGGGCTGCTGTGGGGCGGCGGAGATTACGAGAGGTCCATCTGCATCGCGGTGCAGGCATGTTTTGATACTGACTGCAACGGAGCGACGGTGGGCTCAATCTGTGGAATTCTCGCCGGCGCATCACGCTTGCCAAAGAAGTGGACAGAGGTGGTAAACGACACGCTGCACACCGAAGTGAAGGGATATGAACGGGTGTCCATCACCGATATGGCCCGCAAGACCATGGCGCTACAGGAGCGCTAGCCGACGATGTCTTTTGGTGATAGGTGATTCGTTTCTATGTGAGTAATGCGGGGTATCACTATCAATGTGGTACCCTCAATTTTTTATAATGCGTACTAGTGAGTTTTTGGTCACGGACTATTCAAAAACGCGCTCGAGTGAATAGTCCGATAATGTCCACTCCTCTTGTCCCAATGCTGCGCACCTCTAATTGATCCCCTGATATCGAACGTTTGAAACCAATTAAGTTTGTGAAATAATTACGTGCATAATCGATATATTATGGTGAAATATTCAAATACTAATTTGTAATTATATTTTGAACCGTAGCCGACAATGCCTTCTACAAGTTTTTGTACTGGTTATTATCCCTCGCGTTGTCCGGTCACTACTACCGTTTCGGTGCTGATGGGAAACGCGCTTTCAGCGGTATCGCACGAAAGGCACGATTAATGAAGAGTTTTGTCAACTTGAGAACCGGTCTAAAGTTGGGTATAGGCTTCGGGGTCACGATTTTAGCCTTGCTCGCAACTGGTATTCTGGGGCTCATTAGAATAAATATGTTGTCGTCCATGATACACAACATGTACGAACGAACAGTTATACAGAGCAAGCTCGGAGACCTTAGCGACGACATGGCTCATTTTGAGGTTGCTCAGAAGGATCTTATCATTTCTTCAACAAATTCGGACATGCTACAACGAAAAGCTCAGATGGACGCTGCCGCGCAGCATTATGACAAAGATTCCACTGATTTCAAATCGCTCCCCATTGCGCAGGACGTGAAACAAAAGTTCAATAGTCTTGCACAGTCATGGATCACGTACAAGAACATTTGTACACAGGTGACATCCCTGGCACTTCAAAATCGAGACCACGCAGCACAACAGCTCTACAACAGCCAAGCCGAGCCACAGCTTACAAAGGTAAGGAGTGGCTCAGCGAACTTGAAGCAGATGGTCACCCAGGTGAGCCAAGCAGACGAAAGGTCTGCGAAGCTACTGGAGGCCGATGCGCGCAAGCAGATACTCGCGATTACGCTTTTTGCGATCATCGCTGCTATCACCATAGGCGTAGTAACTACCATGTTAATTGTGCGGCCGCTCAAGGCAGTTGGTGATTGCATGGTGAAAATGCGGGACAACTGTGCGACTAATTTGCAAAATGGCATGAGAGCCATGGAACATGGTAACCTCACCGTAAGTGTTGTTCCTACCACCGAAGTACTTGTAATGGATCGTAAGGATGAGTTCGGTACTCTGGCGGCGACATTTAACTCAGTACTTGGCATGATTCAGAGCGCCATCTATTCATACGAGGACGCCAGAAGATCTCTCTCAAGCCTAATATCATCGGTTTCAGCTAAGGCGGACGTAGTTGCGGCCACGAGTGTGCAGTTGGCGTCATCGGCACAACAGAGCGGTCGGGCGTCTGAGGAGATAGCCCGTTCTATACAAGAGGTAGCTACCGCGGCTAGTCAGTCTGCCCAGACGAGCCAGCAGATGGCGCAAGGCAGTGAGCAGCAGGCGAAATATGCGACCGATGCCGCGACCGAGATGGAACAGCTTCATGGAAGAGTGAAGCAGGTGCTAGCTGGCAGTCGGCAGCAATTGGACGCAGCCATGCAGGCAGCTTCTGCAATGCGTGAGGCAGCGCGGGCTGTTGAGGAGGTTGCAAAATCCTCAGAGCAGATGGCAAATGGAGCTAGGCGCGCGAGTACGGTTGCGCAGACCGGCAGCGACTCGGTGGATCAGACCATTGCGAGTATGGGTCGCATAAAGCAGAATGTCGGTATAGCTGCGGAGCGGATAGCGGCCCTTGGCCAGATGGGGGATGCGATAGGTACCATTGTCGAGACAATCGATCAGATTGCAGAGCAGACGAACCTTCTAGCGTTGAATGCTGCCATCGAGGCGGCGCGAGCAGGCGAACACGGTCGAGGTTTTGCCGTTGTTGCGGATGAGGTTCGCAAGCTTGCCGAGCGGTCAACCGTAGCGACGAGTGAGGTAAGTTCGTTGATTTACAAGGTTCGCCAGGGTGTTGAGGAGTCGGTGGAGGCAATGACGGCTAGCAGCCGTGAAATGGCTGATGGAGCGGCTCGAAGTACAGAGGCTGGTACCGCTTTGCAGCAGATCCTTGCCGCGGCTAAATCAGTAGCTGCTGAAGTGGAGAACGTTTCGGCGATATCTGAACAGATGGCTGCCTCGGTTGAGGAGGTAGATGCGATCATCGAGACAGTTCGTCAGCTGAGTGATGCAAACACCAGAGTGGTTGAGGGTATGGTATCTGGTGCGGACCGTGTGTCGTCCGCGATAGCCTCTGTAGCGTCTGTGAGCGAAGAGTCTGCGGCAGGCGCGCAGGAGATGAGTGCATCAGCTGAAGAGGTAGCGGCATCCACTCAGAACGTCTCTGCAGCGGTTGAAGAGCAGACAGCGAGTATCCAGGAGGTGAATGCATCCTCTGCGGAGCTAAGCACCATGGCAAGCAAACTGAAGGAGCTGGTAGCGTTGTTCACCCTAAATCGCGAGGAGAGTGCACAAGCACCGAACCTTCGCATGGAGCGATACGTGGACCGACGCGCGGCATAGAGTGAATCGCCTCCGATTTCGTTCGAGTAATCGGATATCAGCTGATGACGGTTCCTAGGAATAAGTTAAATCCGCAGGTCTAGAATAACTGTAGTCACGCAAACATGACCAAGCCCTCCTTTTAGCCAAATAGGGGGCTTGGTTTCTATTATATGGGCCGAAGTATTGCTACCATCTCACATTAAACCGTTGGCGGTTCACCGTCCGTTCAGACCAGTGTGTAATCGTAACTGCTAATCGCTGCTAGGTTACGTAATAGGTGAACGGATTGTGGAAGTAAACACTCTCTAGATATTTCAACGGCGGGCGCACCCACCCCTTCGGAATTTGAAGACACTTGGCTGTATGCGGGTTTAGAGGTTGTGAAATCCCGCACAGATACGGTACACTCTCATGGCATAACCGAATTAATCGGTCGTAAGGAAGGGACGTGTAATGGCAGACAGAAGCCTTACTCAGACTGAAGTCTCATTGAACCCGGCTTCTAGTGATATGGTGGAGATCACCATTGACGGCATCGAGCTTTCTGTGCCTAAAGGGGAGAATATCATTGAATCCGCCAGGCGGGCGGGAATCGATATCCCCTATTTTTGTTACCATCCTCGACTGTCTAAAGGCGACGCTGCCAACTGCCGGATGTGTCTTGTAGAGACTGCCTCCAAAATGCCGGACGGCACGGTGCGCAAGATGCCGAAGCCGCAGACTGCGTGTACCCTGCCGGCGTCCCCTGGCCTTATAGTCTCTACAAATACAGAACAGGTGTTTAAGGATCGCCGGGGCATACTGGAATTTCTACTAATAAACCATCCCCTTGATTGCCCAGTATGTGATCGCGGAGGAGAATGTCCCCTACAAAATAACACGATATTCTATGGCGCATCTGCGACTCGTTACACCGAAGAGAAAAGGCATTATCCGAAGGCGTATCCTCTTTCGACGCATGTGGTGTTCGATAGCGAACGGTGTATCCAGTGTGCCCGGTGTACCCGGTTTAGTGAAGACATAAGCGGCGACGCGCAGCTTGCATTGCTAAAGCGCGGTGCAGACGCTCATATTGGAACCTTCGCTCATACTGAGTACAACAGTAAGTTTAGCGGAAACGTTATCGAGTTGTGCCCGGTAGGCGCACTCACCTCGCGCAGTTACAGGTTTAAAGCACGTCCGTGGGATCTTCAAACCCAGAGCTCCGTCTGTTCGCGGTGTTCGAATGGATGCAATATCAAACTCGACTACCGAATGGATAGCGTTGTTCGGGTCAATGCGCGGCTTAACGAGGATGTGAATGAGGAGTGGACGTGTGATAAGGGCAAGTTCGGCCATGACTACATCTCCTCGTCAGATCGACTAACAACGCCGATGGTGCGTGCAGGCTCTACATTTGAGCCGATTTCGTGGGGCCAAGCGTATCAGCTGCTCGTTGCCCAGCTTAAAAAGGCAGGCGGGCATTCCGGTGCGATTGGCGGTGGACGTTGCACCAATGAAGACAACTATATGCTTCAGAAGCTGTTTCGCGAGCAACTGAAAAGCACCCATTTAGACAGCCGGTGCCTCCCTGCTTCGGCCGCTGCCGGAGATGCGCTATATGACCGTATGGGCTTTCGTAGTATGGGCTCTTCTATTGCTGAGCTGGAAGACAAGAGATCTGTTTTCGTGATTGGCACAGCGCTGGAGGATGAGCAGCCAATCATTTTCCTCAGGATACGCAAAGCCTGGAGGTTTAAAAACGCCAAAATTGTTTATGCCAACAGCCAGATTGCGCAAGATTCGGTAAGCGTTGCTGACTTTGCCTCGCCGGTGATCAAGTATAATGCGGGGTGTGAACTGCACGTTCTGCGCGGATTACTGCTTGCCTTGCTCGCTGGTAATCCTGATCTCGCATCGAAGCTTCCGGCCTCCATCGCTACCTCCGCTTCAAGCTGGTCGCTCGAGGAATCAGCATCCGCTGCGGGCATTGATGCGGGCTGTCTTAAGGACGCCGCAGCTGCTTTAGGTTCCGGTCCAGCGGCAATCATAGCCGGTACGGCAGTGCAGTTGAGCCCGAATTATGGGGAAGCAATCGATGTGATGACTGGGATTTTGGCTGTTCTTGGTTCACCTGATGACCTCAACATACCGGTTGCGGAGTGCAACTCACTTGGAGCTGTGCACATGGGTGTTCATCCAGATTACATGCCAGGTAATGTGAAGGCTGCCCATCGAGGCCTGAACACAGAGGCGATGCTTCGCGGTGCTGTAAACGGCGATATCGCAGCTCTATGGTTAGTCGGATGTGACATCGCTGCCCATTGGGTAGACAAAGATTTGGTTAGCAGGGCCCTTGATGCTTGCCCATTCGTGGTTGTAAGCGAGCTCACGATGACTGAGACGGCAAAACGAGCGCATCTTGTTCTACCTGCTGCATCCATGGCAGAAAAGGATGGATGCTACACCAACTGCGAAGGACGTGTTCAAAGACTTCATCGTGCGTTTGCGCCGGTAGGCAGCAGTAAGCCAGACTGGCTTATTTTCGCTGAGGTTGCTGCGTTGCTTGGTGCAGAAGGTGGGCCGGTGTCGGCTCGCGAGATCACATGCACAATTGCTAGCGATGTGCCAAACTACTCCGGTATGCTTCCTGCCGCCTTAGGGAATGCGGGGCTCTTGCGACCAGAGAAATATGCCGTTAGCGAATAGGCAGTGTTATACTTTTCCTTGGCGGCACATTTAGTCTGCCAGTAATTACCTCGATCAGGAGACGAGATGCTAACCGGTCTTGTAGCGCATTGGGATAAACTGCGCGATGGCATCTATCACTTATTTATATTTCCGGAATATTGGCATGGTATCCGTCTGCCTGCGTTAGTTCCTTACGTGGCGCTCGCCGGAATCTTTGCGTTTACCCTGGGCATCCTTCCGATGCTCATCTGGATTGAGCGTGTCGTCATTGGTTTGATGCAAGACAGAACGGGACCCAACCGTTTGGGACCCCGAGGCTTGCTGCAACCACCAGCTGATGTCCTTAAACTCTTCTTCAAAGAGGACATTCAACCGGGCAGTATAGATGTGCGTCTGTACTACCTTGCACCGTTCATCTCAATGTTGGTAGCGCTCTCTGCCGGTGCCGTAATCCCCTTGCAGGCTGTAACTTTCCGCAACCCACATGGTGGCCTGTTTACCGTTCCTGTAACACCCGGCAACGTGAATATAGGCTTGCTGTTTATGCTGGCGGCATCGTCACTGGGTGTCTACGGTATCATTCTTGCCGGCTGGTCCTCGAACAACAAATATTCGTTGTTGGGTGGATTAAGGGCCTCTGCACAGATAATCAGCTATGAACTGGCAATGGGCCTTTCGCTTCTTTGCGTTGTTCTGTTGGCCGGTTCTGTTCAACTGGACCACATCGTGAACGCCCAGAATACCTTGCCATTTGGTATTCACGGCTTGCCAGCATTTCTAAAAGGCAGCATATTTTCATGGTACTGGCTGCAGTCACTATTAGTGCCAGTCGTGATTTATACAATTGCGATGATTGCGGAAACCAACCGCGCACCTTTTGACTTGCCAGAAGCCGAGTCCGAACTCGTTGCGGGCTTTCACACTGAATACACGTCCATGAAGTTCGCGACGTTCTTTGCGGGCGAGTACGTGAATATGCTGATGATCTGCGGACTCAATGCATCGGTCTTCTGGGGTGGCTGGTTACCGCCCTTCAACTGCTTCCCATTCACCTTTATTCCCGGATTTGTGTGGTACATCCTTAAGGTGATGATGGGCATATTCTTTTACACGTGGCTTCGGGCAACGCTTCCAAGGTTACGGTACGATGCACTCATGAACCTTGGCTGGAAGCGGATGCTTCCGCTTGCGCTCGTCTGGCTATTTCTGCTTGCAGGTTACAGTTTGGCCCGCACTGCAGTTACGCAACACGCCGCGCCCGCTACAGTAATGACCGCTGCCCACGTGGCACCAGGCCGCTGAGGAGTATAAATGCCTGCTATCATCCTCTTCTGGATACTCGCCATAGTGTGTGTAGGCGCTGCACTAACCATGGTGACCACCGCGAATCCCGTACGTAGCGCTCTCGCTCTGGTGGTATGCTTTCTTACCTTGGCAGTTTATTACGTAACTCTATCGGCGCAGTTTATCGGCGCCGTGCAGGTGGTAGTATACGCTGGCGCGGTCATGGTTCTGTTTCTTTTCGTCATAATGCTGCTCAATCTAGGGGCGCCTGCTGCTCGAACGAGTGAAGGATCTGGCCAGAGAACGGCCGCCGTAGCACTGGGGGCGGTGCTCTTATTGGTACTATTCGTAAGCGGTATGTTCTTCGAGGTGCCAGGCAGAGCGGTATCGGCAGCATCCGCACAGGCGCAGGGCACGGTTAAGGCTGTGGGGCTAACGCTCTACAACCCTCACCTGCCGTGGCTGTTTCCTTTTGAAGCTACATCCTTGCTGCTCTTGGTAGCAG
Source organism: Chthonomonadaceae bacterium (assembly GCA_027450145.1). Lineage (GTDB taxonomy): Bacteria > Armatimonadota > Chthonomonadetes > Chthonomonadales > Chthonomonadaceae > JAJZFK01. The sequence goes on from DAIDKH010000005.1 coordinate 53,559, forward strand.
TAGTTGGCGCGATCGTTATGACGCGTCGTCAAGTTTGATCATTTAGGTGAGGTGAGTATTCATGGTACCGGTTTCCTACTATCTTTCGCTCTCTGCGGTTCTATTTACCATAGGAGTGGTGGGCGTCTTAGTTAAGCGCAATCCTATTCAGGTATTTATGTGCATTGAGCTGATGTTGAACGCGGCTAATCTCACCTTTATCGCACTGGGCCGCTTCTATGGAACAGCCACAGGCGAAATGTACGTTATCTTCGCCCTTGCAGTCGCCGCCGCAGAGGTTTCTGTAGGATTGGGGATTATTGTCACCATCTTCCGCAGCAGGCAGTCTATCGACCTCGATGAAGCTGCTCTGTTGAAATCTTAAACCAGACAGACGAACTGATGAACCTTCAATTTGCTCAACTAATATTGTGGCTGCCGCTCCTTGGCTTTCTGTTTTGCAGCACTTCCGGTCTATACATAAAAGACCGGGCGCTGCAGAAGAGGCTCACCACTGTTATTGCTCCAGGCGTTGTGCTGGCATCTTTTGTCATTGCGCTGCTTGTGACCCTGCAATTCGGAAGCACATCGCGAGAGATCATTGCACTGATACCTGGTGCGTCGATTTATGATCCGTGGATCAGATTTGGTGGCTTTCGAGTTAACTTTAACGAAGTTATCGATCCGTTGTCTCTGGTAATGTCGCTAGTAGTTACCGGTGTCGGTGGACTTATACACGTCTATTCCGTTGGGTACATGAAGGACGATCGGGATTACACCCGATTTTTTACCTACTTTAACCTGTTCATCTTCATGATGCTACTATTGGTATTGGGCGACAACTTTCTGCTCATGTTTGTGGGATGGGAAGGTGTTGGCGTCTGCTCGTACCTACTTATTAGTTTTTGGTTCACGGATGAGGCGAATGCTCGCGCGGGCAACAAGGCCTTCATCGTCAATAGGGTGGGCGACCTGGGATTCTCGCTAGGAATTATGTCGATTTGGTCGTATTTTGGAACAGTTTCGTTTTATACGCCGCAGCACCGAGGCGTACTCGAACTTGCTAATCACGTCGGCCGCGTCCTGGATGTCACGGGAGCAGTTGTACCTACGACCGCGATAACAATGATCTGTCTATTGCTATTTGTGGGCGCAGTGGGCAAGAGTGCGCAAATTCCACTATTCGTATGGCTGCCAGACGCAATGGCAGGACCGACACCGGTTTCCGCACTAATTCATGCTGCTACAATGGTCACCGCCGGCGTCGTTATGTTGTCCCGCTGCTCTTTCCTGTTTGTTCACTCAGCGGTGGCACTGCAGGTAGTTGCGTGGGTGGGACTTGCGACCGCATTTGTAGCGGCAACCATGGCGATGGTGCAAACCGACATCAAGAAGGTCCTTGCCTACTCCACGATTTCTCAACTCGGTTATATGTTTATGGCCTGCGGTGTGGGCGACTTTTCAGACGGTATATTCCACGTGGTGACGCACGCGTTCTTTAAGGCACTCCTATTCCTTGGCGCCGGAGCTGTAATTCACTCTATGCTGGGTGAACAGGATATGCGCAACATGGGGGGGCTGAAAAAGAAGCTGCCCGCCACGTGGGCCGTGATGATCATTGCAACCTACTCTATCGCTGGTTTCCCTCTACTCTCTGGTTTCTGGTCCAAGGACGCTATTCTCGATAGTGCCTCGCGCTCATTTGCCGGGGACGGCATGCTGCTGTACGCGGGCGGTGTGGTAACCGCATTTCTTACGGCATTTTACATGAACCGGTTGATGTGGAAAACATTCTACACCAAGGAACGATTTGCCGACGGTCATCTGCACGCTCATCAGCACGGTGATAGCGATGAAAGCGGAAGCCATGGCGATTCTCACGGGAACGGCAGTGTTCATCCGTCGCCATCAACAATGATGTGGCCGCTGTATATTCTGGCGGTGCTGGCGGCAGGGTTCGGCTGGTACGCGGGGCCCTATGGTCCAAACGGCGGCGACCTCCTCAGCAAGTTCCTTGCACCCAGTATTGCACCGTTATCGCTCGGTGGACTTCAGCCACAGCCTGGACTGTTGTCACCTATGGCGGGGTACCTGCTCTCTAGCATCGTTGCGATTGCGGGCCTTGTACTGGCCGCAGTTTTGTACGGCCGACGCATGGAGAGTGGCGCGATTCTTGAGCCGGCAGCAGCCGAAGCAAGCCCCCTGGTCTGGTTCCTGAAGAACAACTGGGGATTTGACGCGCTATATTCTGCGGTGTTCATAAGGGGTGGAGGTTTGCTCGCTGAGCGTGGGCTTATGCGGGGCGTGGAAACTGATACCATAAATGCCGCAGGAGATGGGCTCGCTAAATCGGTAGGTGGTATTAGTCGCCTGCTTAGAAGAATTCAGACAGGATACGTTAGAAATTATGCGCTAGTTATGCTGATCGGCGCTGTCACCCTTATGGTTGGCATGCTGGTTGGTGTAATGCAGCACTGAGGCCTTTCATGCAGATGCAAATTACCGGCATACTTAGTTTGTTGCTCTTTACGCCTATTGTAGGAGCAATTATACTAATGCTTCTGCCCAAACCTGGACAAAATGTAGAAAACGACAGCGTCGATTTTGGCGCCATGGCTGTTAACAGCGTCGGCATTGGGTTTGCTGCGTTAACTCTCGTTCTCGCCTGCCTTCTTTTCGTAGGTTACCATGGCAGCATCTTTGGTAACATGATGAGCGGCGTGGGTGGTGGAATACAGTTTGCTGAGAAGTACAATTGGATCCCTATGGGGGCCCATCACTGGCTCCACTGGCATTTAGGTGCAGATGGTTTTAGCGTTCTGTTAGTGTTGCTTACTACTTTTGTTATTCTCCTAAGCATAATCTATACTACACGCACGAGCACCAATTCCCGGGAGATTATTGCGCTTCTGTTGTTGTTGGAAGCAGCCATTACGGGTGTTTACCTTGCCTTAAATCTGGTACTGTTTTATGTCTTCTTCGAGGCAACTCTCATACCTACGTACCTGCTCATTGGTATGTTCGGCGGGCCCCGCAGAGCCTACGCTGCAATTAAGTTCTTCATCTACACATTTGTTGGCAGCATCCTTATGCTTTTGGCGATCGCCTCGGTCTACCACTATGCTGGATCCCTTAGCATAATTGACCTGTCAAACCCGATGTCAGCGCCTTACCATGCGCTGCATGCGTTGCCGTCTTCTACCCTGATGTTGATGGCGGGTGCGTTCCTGTTAGCTTTCACGATTAAAACCGCAGTATTCCCGTTTCACGCATGGTTGCCTGATGCATATACCCAGGCGCCAGTTGTAGGGAGCGCGGCCCTGGTATTGCTAAAGATGGGTATCTTTGGCTATGTGCGCATCGCCATCCCCATTTTTCCACAGCAATGCATCACGTTCGCTCCACTGATGATTGTATTGGCAGTTGCTTCCATCCTCTACGGATCTCTTCTCGCAGCAGCCCAAAAGGACGCCCGATTTGTAATCGCATATTCCAGCGTCGCGCACTTGGGATTTGTTGTACTAGGAATCTTCACGTTCACCAGGGTGGGTATGATGGGCGCGATGATTCAGAACTTTAACCACGGTATTTTTACGCCGATGCTGTTCCTTGGGTTAGGTATGCTTGCTGAGCGTACGGGGACAATGGATTTAAAGGAGCTTGGCGGCTTAAAGCGCGTGTTACCGGTATTCGCTACCATGATGCTCCTTGCAACTTTGGCTAGCGTAGCTGCGCCACTCTTCAGCGGCTTCGTTGGAGAATTTCCCATTTTGCTCGGCAGCTGGACTAGCGGTATTACGCACTCTGTTGGTGGTTACTGGCCCACAGCCCTTGCGGCATGCGGCACGATCCTTTCAGCAGTCTACATGCTTTGGTGGTTCCAGCGTATCATGCTTGGCCCTGTGGGGTCACCGAAGTTTCGGGAAATCTCAGATCTCAACACGCGGGAATGGCTGGTGCTTACGCCGATGGCGGTCATGATCTTTTGGGTGGGTATTGGCAGCCCATTCTGGACGAGCCGCATGCAGAGCGCTGTCAGCAACGTATTGCCAGTGAGTACCGAGAACGTTGAGCAGTCCTTACCTGTTTCGGTTATGTTGACAGACATGCGCGAGCGCACCGCTGGTGGAGTATTGAGTCATCCAATTAACGGGTTTCTCGTGACCGCACCGGATTACCACTCCAGCACAGTCGTAAATCAATTCATGCCGCACCAACCTCTTCATATGCCGGTACCCGTACTACAGCGCCCTGCCACTAGGAGGCAGATGAGGGCTCCTAATGCTTACTCCGGTGTGTTGAGAGGCCCTGGAACAGGCACCTTGCGTGGTCCAACCGGAGCTGCGGCTAATCCACTGCCGAATCCTGGGCAACAGGCACGACAGGCGCGAAAACCAATTGGTGCAGGAATGCAGGTTGGACCGGCTCCTTGGCTCATGGGTGGTAAAGCTACCGGGGCTAATTCTATGCCAACAGGAGAGGCTGCAAAGCCTACGCTAGGTTTCGGCCAAGCTAACAGCGGAACCAGAAAAATAAATTCGGTTCGCGATCACAGCGTTCCTGCTCCCGCGGTTCCCGCAAATCCAAATGCGCCGACAACAGACAACAAATCGGGAGGCTTATCCAGGTGACCAATCTTCAGAGCCTGAATGCAATTCTGCCTGTGGTTATCATTGCTATTACAGGTATGGTGGTACTACTTGGCGAGTCGTGTCTCGCGTTTTGGCGACGATCTACCTCAGCCAGCGGCATTGTGAGCTTTGTTGGCATTCTTATTGCAGGCATGGTGGCGCTCTTTCGTTTGGACCAGCCGATGCTTCATTTTAAAGCGTTCAATGGAGCGCTTGCCGTAGGTCCTTTCACACAGGCGTGTACGCTGATCCTTCTTCTAGTTTCAGGCTTATCCGTTCTGGTAGCACTTACCTACCTGGATAATCGCGGATTGAATCAGGGCGAGTACTATGCGCTGTTGTTGTTTGCCACTTGCGGCGCCATACTCATGTGTGCTGCGAATGACCTGATAGTGCTGTTTGTTTCAGTCGAGTTGTTGTCGGTGGCATTGTACATTCTTACTGGATTCGCGAAAACTGACAAGAAGGGACAGGAAGCTGCGCTTAAGTACTTCCTGCTCGGGTCATTTGCTGCGGGCTTCCTGCTTTACGGTATCGCATTGGTATTTGGTGGCACGTCGATTAGCGGTCTAATTGGCACTACCAATCTTACTCTTATGACGGCACGCATCCCCGATACCCCTTCGTTTATGTTTATGGCTGGGTTAGCGTTAGTGTTAGTTGGTATTGGGTTTAAGGCCGCTCTGGCACCCTTCCACATGTGGGCTCCTGATGTGTATCAGGGGGCGCCAACTTCCGTCACTGGATTTATGGCAACTGCGGTGAAAATCGGTGCTTTTGCTGCCTTGCTGCGCCTCATTTCGCATCTTACGGGAATTGCGCACTTTTGGCTGCCTGCACTGGAAGTAATTGCTGTTTTGACAATGGTGGTTGGCAATCTAATGGCTGTCACACAGACGAACGTTAAGCGTATGCTAGCGTATTCCTCTGTAGCGCACGCGGGTTACCTGCTGATAGCTGTCTGCGCCTGTGCTAGTACCAGCGCAAGGCCCGAGGCACTGCAAGCTGGGCTGTTTTACCTACTTGCCTATGGATTGATGACGATGGGCGCTTTCTCGGTTCTCGTATACTTAAGTAGTAGAAACCACGATTGTGAAACTGTGCAAGACATTGCAGGTCTGGTGAAGAAGGAACCGCTGGCCGCGTACCTGATGGCAGTGTTCATGCTATCGCTGGGAGGTATTCCGCCAACTATGGGGTTTGTTGGAAAGTGGCTACTGTTTTCCGCGGCTATGCAAGCCCATCTGGTTGCCCTGGCGGTCACTCTGGCGGTCGTGAGTATGGTAGCAGTATTTTATTATCTGCGAATTATATGGACTATGTGCTTTCAGGATGCGGGATCCGATACACTGGTGTCGACCTCTGTGGCGCCTACAGGTGCACAGGTTACCATCGTAGTTGCAGCCGCCATGTCGCTGATACTAGGAGTGCTACCTGCTATTGTGCACCCTATGCTTTCTGCTGCGCAAACACTCGTACAACATTTGTGAGGCCCTTGTATGCAACGCATTCACTGCACGGATATTATCTGCAGGGTGATTGGCTTGGTGGTATTCTGCGTGGGTGTCGGGTTGCTTGTAACGGTCTTTACAATTGCTTACAGGCTGTTTAATTCGTCACCTGCCCAAGTGCTGGGGATCACATTTACTGGCAATCCTCACAAAGATCCTGGCGCCGCCACTATAGGCTCTCAATTTGGGTGGCTGCTATTTCGAATAGGGTTTTTGTTGTTAATGTCGCTTGCAGGATCATTGGTTGCTCAAAAAGGTGTTAATCTCTATCTAAGTGTTTCGCAGAGTTTTCCACTTTTGGGTGGTACCGGTGGTCGGAAGGGCACGAAGTCTCCACCCCAGGATAATGAACTGGACGACCACGCATCGGCGTAAGGTCCAACAAGGTGTTCAGCCGCAAGTGGAGCCGCTGTAATATAACCCTATGGGACCCGAGTGCCTGCGCTGTGACGATATTTCACCACGCGTCCAGACGGTATCGCCTCATGTACTGCCCGATGCCGGTAGTCTCTACTTCCTCCGCAATTACATGCTCACCGCGGCTAATATCAGTACATGCAGCGGTTATTAGGTCCTTATAACAGCCAAGGCTCGAAGCGTCTGTAGTGGTCGCCCCATCTAAAGACTTCTCCTTGACGGCAGTTGGCTGCTGCCGCAAACTAGACAGTCTGGTAATCAGCAAGCGAAATTAATAGGGATGGCCCTGCGCGCAGGTACCAGATAGGTGTGGGAATTGACCAACAGGGTGTATGCCAAGTATGCACGGCGACAAAAGTGTGGTTGGTTTGCTGCCCGCGTGATGAATGTGAATGGTTGCGGGCAGCAGGATGTTAAGATGTGCGCAAAAGCGCTACTTGGAGAGAACCTTTACGGTGTTGTCATTCCTATCGGTGAAGTAGACCTTTAGGTTGCCTGCGCCGTCATTTGTAACGGCTATGCCGAACAATGCGGAATTTGCGCCGGTACTGGTGTCCACTATTGCCGGGTCTACAGTCTTGACGCCTACAATCCCTTTAGTAGCGGGATCTAGTTCCACAATGGTGTTTCGTTTCTGGTTTGCGATTATTAGGTCATTATTAAAGGGATTGATAGCCAGACCCGCAGGTTGATCTAGGTAGGTGGCATTAGTGTCAGTGTATACCAGGATCACGTTGCTCAGTGTATTACTGGCGGTTGCCGTCGTGCTGTTGGGTATAGCAAATATCGTGTTGTTGTAGCCGTTGGCGATATACAGCGTGTCATCCGTACCGTGTGCAAGACCTATCGGCCCTACTGCTGTTCCGCCGTACCCACTCAATGTACTTCCAATAGAGCCGCTAATAACGTCGTACGTGTATGTAGCTGGCCCACCGTTGGTGCCCGGGATTACGTTAATTCGCACCACTTGGCCCGTGGAGGCGTTGGTAGTAAAAAAGCAGTTACGTCCACCGTAGTCTCCGTTGTAAACTTCACCCCAGCCGTATTGCACTGTGGGGTCGGTAAGTAGATCCGCCTGGGTACTGGTCGGCGTTACTATCTGGGTGCCTCCATTGGATGTTGGGGTTCCTAATCCCAGGTTAGATGCCCACAGGTAACCATTTGCGGTGTTGAATGCGAAGGCCGATGGACCGCTTAGCCCGCCGGTATCGTTAAAGACATTTACAGGCTTACCTGTCGTTACATCCTCAATCGTTGTCCCTGCACCCATTGTTCCTGCACTGTTACTGAAATTTCCGACAACGACGTCATCTGGTTGGATGTGGCCCGAAACGTGATCGGCAACGAACGTAGAAGAAGCTGGCGGGGCAATAGCAATCGCTCGGGGGTCTTTATCGCCATTGGCCACATCAATTGTGCTTGATAGGGTGGTGATCGTATTGAGGCCGCCAATGGTTTGTGGGCTGGTCGAGAGCGAGGAACCGCCGCCGCAGCCGGCAACCAACAGACTTAGCGATAAGCTCGCGGTAACAACGGTCAATCGAGTGATGAATGAAGCATCAGGCTTCGAAACGGTCATCTATATCTCCTTATTAATGAACGGCGCGACGGTGACCCCGGGTTGACCGGGCCAGCTAAGAAGTGGAGCACCGGAACCTGGTGGCAGCAAATTAGCCGCAATGGGGGGACCAGGATTAAAGCGGATTCGTTTGCCGTTAGGTTTCGCTCATAATAACATTGTAGCAATGAATTGGTACAATATGTACGATCATCAGGAGTATTACACCAAATGAGAGCCGTGGTACAGCGCGTAAAATCCGCATCCGTGGTGGTACACGACGAGGTAGGACACGAGGAGATCGCCTGCATTGGTCCCGGATACGTTGTCTTGTTGGGTGTATCTACAGACGATAGCCAGGAAGACGCCGCATGGATGGCAGATAAGCTCGCGGGTCTTCGTGTCATGAGTGATGAGGATGGCAGAATGAACTGCTCCCTTGCCGATTGCAACGGTGAAATGCTATTGGTTTCCAATTTCACGCTGATGGGTGATTGCCGTAAAGGGCGTCGACCCGCATTTACCGCCGCGGCTGCCAGTGAATATGCTGAGAAACTGTTTAATATGACGGCTGAGGGAGTAGTGAACACTGGTATTCCTGTAAGTACGGGTCGGTTTGGAGCCGATATGCAGGTTCAAATTGCAAATGACGGCCCGGTCACACTGCTATTAGACAGCAAAAAGATGTTTTAGTTTGCACCTTTAGAAGGGTGAATTGTTACATTTTTGCAGGAACAATGTCGTTTCATCTCTGCCCCGTCACAGTATAACATTTACTACGAAGACGAAGCCTCTGGGAGGTTCACCGTGGGGGAATTGACGATATCGACATTTATGTGGCTGCTGCTACTCGCCTTTGCAGTGTCCCTCTTTGCGGAAAAGCTACGCATTCCATATGCCCCTGCGCTTGCTATCACGGGCCTGGCGGCAGGCATGTTTCCTGTACTTACCAAAGTGTCGCTGTCGCCTCACCTGCTTCTAGGTATTCTTCTGCCCCCGCTCCTCTTTGAGGGCGCCCTGCATTTAAAGGCAGCCTCATTGAAACGCGACATCGTTGCGGTTGCAATTTTGGCAACCCTTGGCACCATCGCGGCTGCATTTGTTACCGCTCTTGCGGAGCGACGCTTGTTGCACCTCCAATGGTCTGCCTGTCTTACCTTTGGATGCCTCATTGCAGCGACGGACCCTATTTCGGTAATTGCACTATTTCGAAGGATAGGTGCTCCGGATAGATTAACGCTTATTATCGAGGCAGAGAGCCTGTTTAACGATGGAATGGCTGCTGCCCTGTACATGGCCGCGGTGGAGAGCTTCAGCCACGGAGCCAGCTTTAGCATAGTATCCATTGGAGTGCCACTTCTTACCGGTGCCTTAGGCGGAGGTGTAATTGGGGCAGGCCTAGGCTGGGTATCTAGCAGAATTCATTCACATCTCGACGATCATCTTATGGATCTTACCCTCACCGCGTTGCTCGTGTATGGCTCCTACGAGATCGCAAACACGCTTGGCGTTTCAGGTGTCATCGCCGTCATCTCGGCCGGAGTTGTGGCGGGAAATGCGGGTCTCTTTGGAACCATGACTGAAAAAGCCCGCGAATCCGTTCTCGCCTTTTGGGAGTTCGCTGCCTTTGTCGCCAATTCTCTGGTATTTCTCCTCGTAGGGTTTACAGCCGCTCACTATCATTGGCTAAGCATGCCCTCGGTAGTTGTAGGCGCAATTTTAGGTGTCCTGTGCGGGCGGCTTACAATCTATCCGCTGCTGTGGGTGAGCCACAGAGTGGGCAGTTCAATTCCCATATCCTGGCGGCACGTACTTTGGTGGGGTGGCTTGCGCGGCGCACTGTCGATGGCGCTCGCTTTGGCGCTTCCGTCTGCATTCCCAGATCGCAGCGTAATTGTTTCAGCAACCTTTGGCGTGGTGGTATTCTCACTAATTGCACAGGGCCTTACTGTAAGCGTCCTGGTTGCCAAGCTGAAAATTGTTGCGACGCCGGGAGAAGAAGTCGAAGCTTAGTTGGCAGCGGCTTCCATCGGTAGACACAAGGCGAACACATTGAAGCCGTTACAAATAACCAGCCCCCTCGCTTAATCTTAAGTAAGGGGGCTGGAAGGTTCGCAGCGGGCTAGTCTAGAGTTCACATACGAGCTGCGTGAGCGTGACAAACCTGGCATTCCTTTGTCGCAAATAACTCACCACGTGCTTTAGGTTATCGGCATTGTGCTGGGAATCATGCATACCCAGGACCAGGTAGGGCGTCTGCTCGAGGTGCGCATCAATGAGCGGTTTTAGTCGGTCAAAGCCTTCATCAAGGTAACCGCGTGCTCCATTGATATTTGCCACAGGGGCTACCCAGATTTTAGCACTTCCTGGTTGATGGAGATTGGCGTAGTCTGGATGATACGGTGACACGGGTGCAGAAAGAGGACGCCCGGCGTTAGAGCCGGGCGTTGTATCCACGATAATCCCAATATCTTCCAGTGCCTTCAGGTCCAGTGCCTCAAGATCACCATTTGCCGCCCTGAAAGCAGTCGGTTTGATTGAAAATTGCTTTAGTACATCCTTACCTACGCGGATTAGGTCGCCGCGATCTACAGTGTTGCCAGCGCCGGCATCAAAGTTTATGAACAATCCAATCTCGTGCCACGCGGGAATACGATGCAGGTATTCATTGTGGTACAGCTTCACGTTGCTCATCGGATCGTGTTCGTCGACGCCAATGAGCCAGGTCAGGGGAATCCGAGTATGTTCTGCCACATCCACCAGTTGTGTGACGTAGCATTTGCCCTGTGTTGCGCAAACACAGTCAACGCTAATAGCCACTGTAGGTACTGACATGACTACACCTCCTCAAGCGGATTGAAGAGCCTTTTGCGGCCCTTGGGGTTTTTTCTACAACACTAATTTACCATGAAACCGCCTACTGCACCTCGTGTGCATATCCTCGAATTGGCGGACTTTGTAACGGTAAGAGAGGCTGCAGCACCCATCTGAGTTGCGCCCCTCTTAGCCGTACTTACGGGCTCAGGCTTGAGCTGGTTCCTGCACTGATTCCATCGCGAGTTTGTTGCCCAATGTTGCGCCGCTGATGTTTTCCTCGAACACTTGCAGGTTGCCTAATGCCGAAACGCATGTTTGGAAAATGGGCATACCATCTGGTCGTTTAGTGTCGAGAACGTACTTGATGCAGGCTTTGCCTACTTTTCCGCTTGCGTTAAGTTGTGACATCAGCTGTGGATTCTGTGACATTGGCTGGTGACCGTTTGTAAACACCTTCATCGCGGTCATACCTATACCGTTTTTGCTGGCGCCGGCAAACGCATTCTGTATAGGCTGAGGTGTATTGTAAGAAAACCACACCTGCATCGCTTCAAGAATATCAGCATCAACCTCTATAGGAATCATATCTGGGTAGGGTGTATATGGGTGCTGAGAAACGCCAAAGTGGCGTACTTTTCCCTCTCTCTTTAGGCGCTGAAACACCTTGTACGAGGTTCCTTTGTGGAAGCTTGCCGGATCATGCCAACCGAAGTGTGCACGGTAAATATCGTAGTACTTGAGGCCGTTGTTCTGTAGCGACTGAACCACCTGGTTGTAGGCTGAGTCGAAATCGTCAGGGTTGTGCCCTGGCGACGTGGTATCCACCGTGATGTCTGTATAGTAGGATTCTCGTGGGAGCTTCGCTAGCTCGGGTGGCAGCTGGTTGTAATAACCTGCCTTATGCACAAAGTTGATGCCAAGGGCAAGGCCCGGCCCAACAAGTTCAGGGTTCCAATCCTGGCATATGCACATAGGCGTAATATGCATGTGCTTCAAGCGCGTATTAAATGGCCGGCGCGGCAACTTGCCGATAGCCGCAACTACCGCCTCGGCGGCTTCAGCTCTTTGGCTGCTTGTGAGGCTTAATCCTGCAAGACCGGCGGCAATTAACCCCGGGCCAGCTGTAACGGCGGTGGTCAACACCTGAACGAAATCACGTCGAGACAGAGGTTTGTCCTGGCTTTTGGCCTGCATATGTTGAAGCAGATCACTATTCTGCATATCTCGCTAACTCCTTTCACACCCTGCAGGGTGCAAATCCACACGCTATACGCGGCCATTATGGCGGGCCGTCGCCGTTTTGCACACCGTTCCCTTCCACCAGGGATTCTGCGTGGGCAATTGCCACTGAAAACTCAGAGCTTGAAAGACGCTCCCGTAACATCCTAAACAACCGCACCGGCAGGCTCGTTCTCGTTGGTGTAAGCGCCTCACCAGTTACCATGTTAATTTGGGCCGGCCATTGTCCATCCGAACCTTGTAGTGTAACAAGAATGTGCGCCGGATGGAGTGCACGCTGCATAGGTGTATAATCTGCCTCGGTTGTCATTTGAACTAGGGATTCGAGGCGTTCCACCAGCCAGTTCATGTCCGCGTATTCTGTCTCTTCGTCCGGCCGTGGGAACGAACCACACCTCCATTCAATTGGCGTCCAGTAGAGCTGTTCATCAGGGCGTGGCATTAATCAGTCCCAAATTGGCCGCCAATTTCGCACATATCTGGTAGCCTCGTTTAGGCATTTCATCTCGTTGGCTCCAAGCCGAAAGCCCGCTACAGGAAGTACTTCCTTCAACTGATCGACTGTGTTCGCACCAACAATTGGGGCAGTCACTACCGGGTTAGATAACATCCACGCCAAGGCAGTTTGAGCTACCGTTTTGCCGGCATCCTTTGCCAGTGTTTCCAGTATCTCAATTACATCGTAGCCGTTGTCGTTGCCATATTTGCCAAGGATACCTTCCGCGCGGACACTGGAAACCTGCGTACCCTGCCGCTTATATTTCCCCGTAAGAAAACCTCCGGCGAGAGGCGAATACGGAATGACGCCTAGATGATGATGCTTGCAGAGAGGCATTGCCTCAATTTCAAATCCTGCACGCTCCATTAGCGAATATTCAGGTTGGTAGCATTCAAATCGGGCAAGACCGTTTCGGTCTGAAGCCCACAATGCTTCCATAAGGCGCCAAGCCGGATAGTTACTTGCCCCAATATAGAGGACTTTGCCAGCGCTAATCAGGTCGCTTAGGGCTGCTAACGTCTCCTCGATTGGTGTATTGAGATCAGCCCAATGGCACTGATATAAGTCGATATAATCTGTGTTTAATCGTCTAAGACTGTCGTCACAGGCGCGCATAATATGCGCCCGCGATAGGCCTTCGCCATTCGGTCCACTCCACATCTTACCGCGCACCTTGGTAGCTAACACGATATCGGCACGGCATTTTCGTTCGTTCATCCAACGGCCGATGATCTCTTCGCTTTTACCACCGTAGGATGCGTCACCTGCCCAGTTCGTGTAGATATCCGCGGTATCAATAAAATTACCGCCGGCCTCTACGAACGTATCCATAATCGAGTAGGACACGGCCTCATCTGCTGTCCAGCCAAACTGCATTGTGCCCAAACATAGCTCCGAAACCATCAACCCAGTTCTACCCATCTTTCTGTATTCCAAAGCGAAACTCCTTCTCTTTTTTGTAATTCTGCATTCATGCAAGATGGTACTTGCCACTATATATCGATTATTGTAACCGCAGTGTCACCTAATATCGCTCAATCTTACAGAAAGGGGCAAAATGGTTGGCAAAACCGGGGTTAAATTAAACATAATAAGCGGGCGAGAGCAAAGGACGGTTGTACAGGTAACATATTTACCGAGTATAGGCGAGAAGTGTGGAGTACCAAAATGGCGAGAGTGGTTGTGGTTGGCGCCGGGCTCTCTGGGTTAGCATGTGCGCGCGCGCTTCAGAACAGTGGTGCAGATGTTCAGGTCTACGAGTCCAGCGATGATGTAGGTGGCAGGGTTCGTACAGATTATGTTGAAGGCTATAGACTTGATCGAGGGTTCCAGGTGCTTCTGCAGGCTTATCCTGCAGTCAAACGTGATCTGGATCTAGCCGCTCTTCGTGTCTGCAGATGGGATCCTGGAGCTATTCTTATCGCCCAAGGCCGCCAATATGTTCTTGCCGATCCCAGACGGGTACCTCAGTTAGCACTTGCCAGTGCGGCATGTCCACTGTTCGCAATGAGCGACAAGATTCGCGTTTTGCAGATGACCCGTAGACTGCTAGCAATTGAGGACAAAGACCTGTTTGCAATGCCAGACGAGCCCATGGCAGATTATTTGCACCGATGTGGGTTTTCTCAATCGTTCATTGAAATGTTCATCGCCCCCTTCTTTGGCGGCATTTTCCTGGAAACTCACTTGGAAACTAGCGTACGTATGTTCGCGTTTGTGTGGAAGATGCTTGCAAAAGGGGGAACCTGCGTTCCTGAACAGGGCATGGGGGCCATACCACATCAAATTGCCTCAAATCTGCGCCCTGGAAGCATTTTGCTCAACAGTGCAATTAGTGAACTGATAAGGCAGGGCAACAAAGTTGTTGGCCTGCGTGTTGCGGGCGACGTGATCCCAGCAGAGATCGTCATTTTAGCTACTCCATTTGACGTAACTGCCAAGCTGCTTGGTATCGATATCTCGTTAAAGTGGCGACAATCTACGACGTTGTACTACAGCGTTCCCAGACCGCTTTACACCCACCGACTTATCACTCTTCTTACGGACCCTAGAAGGCTCGTCAACAACGTAGCGATGGTCACCAATGTTGCACCGGCGTATGCGCCTCCCGGCAAACATTTGTTGTGTTGCAGCATCTCGCAAGGTTCCACGCTAACAGATGATGAGCTGGACGCTGCAGTACGGCGTGAAATTGGTGCAGCGTACGCCAACGAAGACACCAGAAGCTGGAGATTGCTGAAGATCTATCGTATCGCTAATGCTCAGTTTGAACAGCGCCCGGGCGTGTGGCAGCAACTCGAACTGCTGCGGAAATCGGCACCTGGTGTCATTGTTGCGGGCGAGGCAACCGTGTCGAGTTCAATTGAGGGCGCGCTCGCATCTGGTAGGAGCGCCGCAGATCGCGTGCTGAATAACGAAACTTAAATGCATTTGAAAGATCACGAAGCTGCAATTGACTGGGTGCATAGCTTACCGATCGGCTGGCATGTTGTATGGGAGCAGGATGGCCCAATGCCAGACCAACCACTGCGCTCTGCGGCGGCCGCTGCCAGTGGTATTCCGAACGTTCAGGTAATGCGCAATTTGGCCGGCAAGCCCATTGTTGCTGATGCCAACGGCCAGCCGATTCCGTATCATGTATCTAATTCGCATGATGGCGGAACACATCTGGCGCTCGCTATTCCTGAAGAGGGATTAGCTGGAGTGGGAGTAGATTTGGTCTTCTTACCCCGACTGGAGAGCTCACGACATACGATTGGTTACTTGCACAGATTAGCCGGCCGAGTAATGGGTAATGAGGAGCTAACCGAGTTTGTGCATATGTGCAATGGACTTGACGAGCGTGAGGTGCGACTACAATTCGCCGCTCGCTTCTCGCTTATGGAAGCCGCATCTAAGGCTCTCGGAACCGGTCTGCGCCTCGGTGTGGGATTTGGTCGCCCCACATCAATCCACCCACACGACCTCGCAGCATTTAAACAACACGCAGGATGGAACATTCGCCCTGGAACAGAAGCACGAACGTGCATGGAGCGACTGGGAGGTCGCGAATTCAAGTGCTACTGCGGTGTAAGCGAGCTGTTCCTCGCAAGTTGTGTATTGTTAGTTAAGTAGGTGGTGCGAGTACTGTCTAAAGCGGAGACTGCGGACGAGGCAAAACAGTATCTGCAGGTGACACAGCAATTACTGACGCAAATGTCCCACGCAAACCGCTAGTGTCGCCAGTGACGTTGGTGCAGCCTCGGGTTTCGCGTGCCAGACTGTTGCGATCTACCATTCCCCCGCCTGGCGTTACCTGCTCTTGCCAGCGTGTAAGTGCCGTATCTGCAGCAACACGCACAGGAAAGGTAAGCCACCGCATGCCACTTCGGTCTGGTGGACCAAGAACATAGGCTTTGTCGTTAACCATAGTGTCTAGAAGGCGATGGTTCTCGTCACCACCAATGAAGGCTAGAGCTAAACATCCTGCCGCACGCAGGCGCCAGTTTGAATCTCTTAAAAACTGCCTGGCGGTTGACTCTATGGCGTTTTGTTGGTCCGCTGACAGCCCATAATTGACCTGTCGATCAGGGAGTATGTTGCGAGTCCAGTTGTCGCCTCGAGTTGTTGGATGGTAATCCACAGAGCCCAGAGCGACAATTCCGCGCGCACGCAGGTAGGTATCCCCTGTATGTAACATGCTAAACAGCACCGGCAGAAGATCTGGTGTTGGCTTAAGGCAGATGAGGTCGGCGGCAGCATAGGTGTAGTAGTCCATGTGCCGAAGTCCCGTTGGAGTCTCCAATATTCCTAGTGCGACACGCTCTAAATCGATACCCTGGTCACGCAGGAAGCTAACCACATCCTGTGGTAGACGCGGAACAGCAGGCAACGTCACGGGCTTCGGTTGCAAGACCAACGACAGGCCAAAGGATATCGCAGACCGAATGTGCCCGGATTTTACGGCAGCTTGATATGCTAAGCTGCGGAATCTGTAGTCCAGGGCGGGATCCTGCCGACCAATTGTATGATAAGGTGTGGCTAGAATATTGAAGGCACCGGAAGGATCTCCGGTACGCAGCAGCGCAAGCCCATCGGCAAGCTTGAGAGTGGGATTTGCAGATATCTGCAACGTGGTAAAGCCGCTGGAAAGTGACGGAATTGACTGATAGTCCCGATCAGTAAGTGCCCGTTCAACCGCCTTAAGACGTTGATTAACGTCTTTACCAGTTAACCTGTTCTGCCCGCCATTTAGCCAACCCATGTAAAACAACGTTTGAGGACCCCAGCACTGCTCCCACGACGCACCAGTGACAGTTAATGCATAAAGGCTGTCATCCGACAAGGGACGGCCGTAATGAAGCAACTTTGGAGCCTGCGCGAAATCAGCTGCAAATAGGCTGTTTACACTACCATCTGCCCGAGCAGTATGTAGTGTGGCCGCTACACCTAGCGATAATAGACATGCTCTAATAATTTGTCGCTTGCAGACAGACATCAGTTGTCGATTTTCCTCCGATGTGAATCTCGTCCGGTCAAATGTGCGTTTCAGTGCCAAATATGGTCAATTAATCCACACATAGCGGTACCAGTTAGATAGTACAATTAGCGTATAAAGTAGGATACCGTGGTAGTGTACCTTAGGTAAAGCATTATGAAACGAACGATGCTCTATGGGCTTGCAGGTGCGCGATGAATGGAATTACACACGACTGTGAGGTTACTTCAGAAATAATTCCCCGCGCACTAGTTGTCGTTGATAGCAACTTGCCACAATTACTGCTACTTATAACGTAACTTGGTACAAGGTGTGACACGGCCCGACTTGTGTCGTACGTGTTGCCGTCGGCTCCGTAATCCACATTGATCCTACGTTCATTTGGAAAAAATGCCCGTGGCGAACGAACAGACAATTGGCTCAAGTGGAGCAGGCATTGTAATCTTGATCGTATGAGAGTATAGTGATAACACAATATATCTAGGAGTGTTTTATGAAATCCTTTGCAATGACTGTAGAAACCGACAAAGACATCGATAGCGCCGTGAAGGCGGTTACGGATGCCACCACGGCAAAGGGCTTTAGGGTTCTGCATATTCATGATGTAGCCGCAACGCTTGCCGAAAAGGGGTTTGATCGCGATCCTGTAAGAATCATAGAAATTTGCAACGCCAAATACGCGAGCCAGGTTTTAGCTAAGGATATCTCACTTGCCCTTATGCTTCCCTGCCCAATTACTGTCTATGTGCAGAATGGTAAAACGTATATTAGCGGGTTGCTGCCGACAAGCATGGTCGATCTCTATCCAGATGCCGGATTGGAGGAGGTTGCCGGTAACGTGGAGAAAGTCGTGATCGAAATCATCAACGAGTCACGGTAACGGCAGAACAGCATCATTACGTGCCTGCAGTTCGTTTAGAATCTGCAGGCATTTCAGTTTTGACATGGCGGTACGCTAACGGCTTGTCATCATCCAGGCAGTGCGCTGTTGATCTCGACTAGATTACCGGCAGGATCGCGGTAGTGTGCCACGCGTACCTTCCACTCTGGTTGATCGGCCGCGCTAGAAACAGGCTTCAGACCGGCTTCTGAGAGCCTCTCGACGGCCTTATCGACGTCGTCTACCTCTAGGCAGATCACCAACCGTTCCGGTGCCGGTGTCATCGGCTCATCCGCAGTGATACCAACCGCCGCGCACATCATATCGCGCCTGAACAACGCGATCAATAAGTCACCGCACTCGAGTTCCTGATAAATCCCTCCGGCATCATCAAAACGTGGAACAAGCCCAAAATGAGAATGGTAAAACTTGGCGACTTCTTCGACATCGTCGACTAGAAGACGTGTGTGCATCGACTTTAACTTGATCATTGAACTGACGCCCCTTTTTGTTACCGAATAGTTTAGTGTGACTATTAGTTCACTTACCGTTACGCAATGTATCACAGCTGTTTCGCCTCAATGTAATTCTTACCAACGTTGTAACCACGCCCATCATCTGGCGTCTTATAGAAGGCGTGGCAGGAAGATTTGTCTACGGTGGAGAATCAGGAAAGAAATGTACATTCGGGCCTTGGCTGGGAGACCATTGGTGTTGCAACTATCTAAGAAAGACATCAGCAGTGAATCCCGCAAATTGCCGGGTGCGTTAAGCCTTTGAATGGTTTTGAGCGTTGGTTTTTAGGCGATCATTCAATCGCGCAGGGCAACCTTAAGTCTGTGCGGCTCATTTGGGTATCGCCCTGGCATCCGTGGCAACTGCTGCTCTTTACGGTGGCTGCGATAGGGTGGTTTTACTGGAACTACCTGCGAGATGGGTCTAAGCCGGGCTGGAAGGTTAAAGGGGTACTGCTGACCCTGCGGCTCGTTGCGGTAATGGCGCTCGTTATGTTGCTGTTTCAACCCACGTTGCGTCTCGTTACACACAGCAAAATTCTGCCTTACGTGGCCGTTCTTGTCGACAACTCCGGATCAATGAATCGACCGGATCCGCATCTACCGCAGAAGTATGCCGCCAACGAGAGCAATGGTGAGGGCATTCCGGAAGCAGAAGTCGGCCACCTTACGCGTATCACTCGGGAGACCGCTCTTTTAAACCATTCGGAGCTGCTGCGTCGGCTTTCGTCGCATTATAGAGTGAAGTTCTTTGATTTCGCGCGCCAACCCGCAACAATTAACGTACCTCACGATCCACGGGTATTGCAGCGTTACCAGTTCGCTTTAACACCTTCCCCGCATCCCAATTCAACACAAATTGGTACAGCGATCCAGGATGCTGTGCAAAGTCTCGCGGGGCAGCCAGTTGCCGGTCTGCTCGTTGTAAGTGACGGAGGCAGCAACCTTGGGCCGGACGGTTGGGCCGCTGCTGCCGACGCCCACAGCGCAGGAATGAACGTTAGCAGCGTGGGAATTGGCGACCCTACGCCCACGCGAGACGTTGCAATGATAAGCGCGCTCGCTGACGACAGCGTACGCGTTAATAACGTAGTCACACTCTACGCTGAGATGCAGCAGCGTGGTTATGCAGGTAAGCACTTAACAGTGCGGCTTTTACGCGACGGAAAGCCGTTTATGAGCCAGACAGTAACTTTAGCGCCGAATAATGTAAAGCAGGAGCTTAAGTTTACCTACGTGGCCCATGTGGCCGGGCGGTTTGTTTACACAGTTATTGCTGATCATCAACCCGACGAAGTCACCTATACCAATAACAGCCGCTCGCTCGTGCAAACAGTCATCAAGAAGCGACTTCGAGTACTCTATGTTGAAGATCGACCGCGTTGGGAGTATCGATATCTTCGAAGCGCAATCTTGCGAGATACCAGTTTGCGGTTTGCATGCCTTTTGCTTAAGGGAGACAATACTTCTACCGGTGGGTACGGTAACCTGCCCATCAAGGCATTCCCGACTGACGAAAAGACGCTCTTTGATTACGACATAGTCATTTTGGGAGATGTGCCGCGCTCTGAATTTTCCGACAACCAGCTTGAGATGCTGCGTCGTTTTGTAGAGGATCGCGGTGGCAGCCTGCTAATCATTGCGGGCGAGAACCATATGCCGCAGGATTACTACGGTACAGCATTGGAACCAGTAATTCCGGTAGTATTCGGCCCCACAGCCGATCCAGTTCTTACAAATCGCCCGTTTCAGTGGAAGCTAACACCTGCAGGCGAACGTAGCGAGATAATGCAGCTTAGCAGTGATCCCAGGCAAAACCTGCGAATATGGGCAGGGCTACCTGGCATGTATTGGTGCGCAGGTACTGAACGCCCTAGACCAGCTGCTACAGTTCTGGCGGTAAACCCGCTCAGGTCGAACGCAAATGGACCGTATCCTTTGGCGGTAATGCAGAGCTTTGGCGCTGGGTTGTGTTACGCTCAGCTTACCGATAGCACCTGGGAGTGGCGTTGGAAGGTTGGCGATCGCTACTTTTACAGGTATTGGGGACAGGTGCTACGAGCCTTAACGCCGAGGGAACTACCTGGCAATTCGCGCTTTGTACAGGTCAATACCGATAGTACTCAATATCGTTTAGGGCAGAGTGCTACTGTGAGTGTAAGGTTGCTTGATCCCTATTACCATCCTGTGAAAATGCAACAGGTAACTGGCTACATTATTTCTGCAGGCGGTCAGAAGAGTGCCATCGTATTGCGGCCGGTACCTGGTTCGGCGGGCCTGTACACCACTGTATACACTCCTGCACAAACTGGCCACTTTACTGTGGAGGTTACCTCACCACAGAACGCCGCCGCCAAAGCCTCTAGCGCATTTATTGTTGAGAGCGTTGCACTGGAACTACAGAAACCTGAGTTGGACATCAGTTATCTGAAGAGACTTGCAGCGCAGGGCGGAGGGAAATATTATCAACCGGATCAGATCAATTCTTGGGTGAACAGCCTGCGTAGGTTTAGCTTGAACGTTCAGCGCAGTACCGAAACTGATATCTGGGATTCGCCAATTTGGCTCGTGCTGTTCGTTGTTCCTCTCTCGATAGAGTGGCTTATTCGTAAACGTTCAGGTTTGCTGTAACTATATACCAGCCATATCCCCGTACTTACCTAGAGCTCAACTCAAACGTAGGCATTCCCAGCGAGCTATTCCCAATTAAGCAGTTCATTGTTTGCCTGTTCCATTCAAGTACAGGCAACGGTTTGTGAATAAAATTGCATATTCTATGGCGGGATTGCGCCGATTTCTGGTAGAATATGCGTATTGACCCGGGTAACTAAACCGTGCCACGCCGGTTCAAGCAGCATTCAGAACGGGCAATTGCATCGGTCTATGGTAAGAAAGGCTAACGATAAATATGCGTCTTATGAAGCTCCCCCTGTACTGTGTTTTGTTCACGATGATGGCCGGGCCCTTGTGCGCACACGCCGAACCGAACCAACAGCACATTAATCCTAATTTGCCAACACTGTTCCTTATTGGCGATTCTACGATGCGCAATCATACTCCGCAGGACGAAGGGTATGGCACCGTCATCCACGAGTATTTTAATCTCGACAAGATCAATGTTGTGAACCGCGCACTGGGTGGCCGAAGCAGCCGCAGTTATTACACCGAAGGACTCTGGGCCAGAGTGAGGGCAATGCTGAAGCCGGGTGATTTTGTGCTGATGCAGTTTGGACATAATGATGGCGGTCCCATTCAGCACGGAACAGGACGAGCCTCCATAAAAGGCATTGGCAACCAGACTGTGACGATTGTTCATCAGAAGACCGGCAAAACTGAGGTCGTTCACACTTATGGTTGGTACCTAAGAAAGTATGTTGACGATACTGAAAAGGCAGGCGCAACAGCAATCATTGCGTCGCCAATTCCGCGTGACATGTGGCACGGAACGCGTGTTAACCGAAATAACCACGACTACGGGCTGTGGTCTAAGGAAGTTGCACAGTCGCAACATGCTTATTTTATCGATCTTAATAAGATTGTAGCTGGCTGGTACGATATGCTTGGCCCCATCATGGTTAAGCACCTGTTTCCTATTGATCACACGCATACAAGCCCAACGGGGGCTATCATCAACGCAGATGCAGTAGTGCAGGGTCTTCGTAAGCTTACTAACTGTCCACTGCGAAAGTACCTGAAGACGGAAATTGGCCCCGATATATAGTGGGCGATCAAAGGTGATGCAGCCCAGATCATCGTGTGTGTATTGGGCTGCGCACCTTCATTATGGTGCAATTGGTCGCTCTCGTAAGTTATTCCGGTACACATAACCACGTTCATTTGCGGGACAATTAGTGACGCGGGTCAATAATTCTAGCTAATTGCGTGACTGCCTATTGACGCGGGTGACTAACCTTGATATAATTAGTTTCAGTAATACGGTGTAATCGCCGTGTTCGGTGCGATTGCGGACTTCAACTAGACAAATCTGGAGATTAACCGATGGCATACGACGATGTAAAGACCGGAGCCCAACCAGGAGCGATGCGGGGATTCACGCTCATTGAATTACTGGTAGTAATTGCGATTATCGCTATTTTGGCTGCGATTCTGTTTCCAGTTTTCGCTCAAGCCCGCGAGAAAGCTCGTGCAATCGCCTGCATCTCCAATGAGAAACAGGTGGGGCTTGCTTTGATGATCTATGTTCAGGATTACGATGAAGTGCTTCCTGAAGCAAGTTACGTTGGGAACCGACCCTACTACCCCAAGTGGATGGACTCGCTCTACCCATATGTAAAAAACCAGGATGTGTTCGACTGTCCTGACAACATATCTGCTGCCCTGAAATACGTACCATGTGGTCCCACGGGCAAAGGCGATAGGTGCACACAACGGGCAGGTGCACGATTTGGAACGTACGGCATCAACAGTGCATACTACTATGGCAGAACGTATCACGGTGGCGTTCCAACCCATGGTGTCTCTGGGCAGCCGTTGTCTGCAATACAGGTTCCGGCAAGCACGGTGTTTGCGTCAGAAATGGTGTATGCCGATAACAACTACCAGAATATCTCGATCGGTTGGGATTTTAACATTCACAACCCTGTGGTTAACACACTCACGAGCCCGCCGACCCTGCAGCTAAGCGGCTATAAGATGGTAACCGCATGCAAACTCCCAAGCCCGTGTGTTGCGCCATTATCACACTCCGGCGGTATCAATGTGCTGTGGTGCGACGGACATGACAAATGGATGACGGGCTCCTCACTGGTTGCTACACACACTATCAATGGTCAACAAGTCTGTTACTTGTGGACGATTGAGGACGATTAATCGCAAAGGTATAACCAATCGAGTGGAGTAATTATCGTTTGAAAGCAAAGTACTACAAAATCGGGGTGGCAGCGATAGCATTGGTTATGGTTGCGTGTAAGCAAGCTGCCGCCCTGGGGAGCGGTGCGGTGCATAACTTCCGCTTCTCATCTGGTGCAACTGCGAGTAGCGCCGTTTACGTGCGACCAGATGTTGAATATTCGGATCATCGTGGGTACGGTTTCGAACCGGGCGCCGCGCCACTTTACACACCAGATAAGCAGGCGCTAACCTCCCCCAGACCTTTCTATTTCTCCGTTAAGCTGCCAGAAGGCAACTATGATGTTACGGTAACCCTGGGAGACGGGGGTGAACCTTCGCAAAATACTGTTAAAGCTGAAGACCGACGGCTGATGCTTAAGGATGTTGTGACCGTGCCGGGCCAAGTCGTTCAACGAAAATTCACCGTGAATATACGCATACCTCAAATCGAAGGAGGCGGCCGCGTGCATTTGAAACAACGTGAACTTGGTCCTCCGCTAGAGAAGGATTGGGACGATCGACTTACGTTGGAGTTCAACGGTGCAAAACCTGCAGTTCAGTCTGTGCGAGTAGTTCCCGCCATTCACGCAACTACTGTGTATTTGTTAGGCGACTCAACCGTTACTGATCAACCAGATGAGCCTTGGTGCAGTTGGGGACAGATGCTTCCAAGGTTTTTCCGTGAAGGTATTGCAGTAGCAAATAACGCCAATTCTGGCGAAACCCTTCAAAGTTTCATCGCCTCCAACAGGCTTGCTAAGGTGTTAAGCACGATGAAGCCGGGAGACTACGCGTTGATTCAGTTTGGCCACAACGATCAAAAGGAGCACGGACCGGGAATTGGTCCATTTACTTCATACAGACGGGATTTAGAGTTTTTTATGTCGCAAATTCGAAGGCACGGTGGACATCCTGTTCTTGTAACTTCCATGAATAGACGCAGGTTTGATCGTGCCGGCAGAATAGTGAACACTCTTGGTGATTATCCGGCGGCAGTCCGACTGACTGCAAACCAGCAGCATGTACCACTTATAGATCTACATGCCATGAGTAGGGTGTTGTTCAATACACTAGGCCCGCAGGGCACGTTGCATGTGTTCGTACACTATCCTGCCAACTCATTTCCGGATCAGCCCAAACCGCTAAGTGACAATTCTCATTTCAATGGCTACGGCGCCTATGAACTTGCAAAGTGTGTGGTGCAGGGCATGATTGACTCTGGCCTGCCAATTATCAAGTATCTTAAAAACCCACACTTCCATTATGATCCTGCACATCCAGACGCCTTCGACACCTACAACATTCCGTTAAGTGTTGCAAGTTCTCAGCTAAAGCCTGCTGGCAGCTAGTTTTGGCTACACAGCAACGTCGTTATCCCGCTGGGATAGTGATGCCATAAAGGATAGGTCATTAAATGCACGTAAGAGGTTCGAGCCATTTGGCGCCCCTGACGACTCTCGTTTTGATTGCACTAATATTTGCCCACCCTACTGTGACGCAGGCAAATGTTGCAGGAGGCGGAGACCTTGGCCCGGCAGTGAAACTTGTGCGATCGGCCGATGAGGTAACCCTAACCAACGGCATCGTGAAGGCCGTTATAGATACAGAAAATGCCACGGTTGTGTCCTTGCTCTACCAAGGTCACGAGCTGGTAAGCAAAAGCGGGCGCCACAAAACCATCTACTTCAGTATGTCTGGCGGGAGATCCTACGAGACCCCACAGCACTGTATTTACTCCGTGACCAGGGCCACAGCGAACATGGTGGATATTTCGTGCGACCGTATCTACAATCCACTTGTAGACAAACAGCCCTGGAATTTAGATATACATTTCGTGCTTCGACGCGGTAATTCTGGGCTCTATGTTTATGCTATTGTCAGCCATCCGGCTCAATTCCCCACGGCAAGTATGGGCGAATGGCGAATGGTATGGTCGATGCCGCAGACCAAAACGACTGCTCTCCTTGAGCGTGTCTATGTTGACAACCTACGGCATTGGAAGATGCCAACGCCGTTCGACTTCTTGCACTCCCATCAGATGGGAATCAAAGAGGTGGTGCAATTTACCACCGGTCAATGGAACGGGCAGTACGACTGTAAATATGAGTACAGTGCCGATATTGGGAGCATACCTTGCTATGGCGAAGCCAGTGATGTGAACAACTTGGGAGCGTGGATCGTTCTGGGTTCACACGACTATTTTAATGACGGTCCTGTTAAAAACGATCTAACTGCAGCCACTGGATTACTTCACCTTATGTTGTACGCCGAGCACTATGGTGGTCGCGGTTTTGTAATTAATCACGGTCAATCATGGAGCAAAATTTATGGGCCGTGGTTCCTCTACTTAAACCATAAACACGGTGGGCATGCCTGTTGGCTGGACGCACAAGCACAAGCGCGTGCGGAACGTCGTGCACAACCTTACAACTGGATTGCTAATGCAGACTATCCACCTGCTGGCCAATGGGGAAGTGCCCAAGGAAAATTTAAGGTGGAGGATGCCCTGCAGCCCAGGGTCTCTGGGGCCGGCGCTTGGGTTGGTCTTGCACAGCCGCAGGTAGCGGCCGGTAACTGGCAGTACCAGGGAAGTGCCTACCAATACTGGGCGCGTGCTGACAGTTCCGGAGCGTTTACACTGCCTGCAATACGCCCAGGTAAGTACGAATTATACGCATTTACAGCAGGCGCGGTAGGGGAGTATAGTCACACCAATATTAACATAGAGCCAGGGAAAAGGCTCGTTCTTGGAACGCTGGTTTGGCACGTTAGGCATCCAGGCAAGGTGATTGCCTGGCAGATTGGAATACCCAACCGAACCGCAGCAGAATTTCGACATGGTCAAGACTACTGGGTGCCATATTTATTCACGAAGTTTCCGTCGGAGTTCACTAATCCGCTAGACTACTATGTATCGAAGGGCAACTGGTCAAGCGCCTGGAACTACGCTCAAACTACATGGATGAAAAATGGCACTAACAAAATATGGAAGTGGAATATTCACTTTTCCCTGAAGTCAGTACCCCGCGGCACGTCCACATTAACCATTGCCTTCGCTGGCGCATACCAGGGCGACCTAAACGTCTACGTGAACAACACCAGGTCACCGGTTGCAACAGTTCGCCCTGCTGATGAAGGCGGTAACGCCCTTCTTCGCGAAGCAGTTCACGCTAAATATGGAGTATCTTACGTGAAAGTACCGGACTTGGATCTTAAGGCAGGTAATAACGTGATTACTCTCGCGCCTACAGAGGTACACGGTGGCTTTACGAACTTTATGTACGACTACCTCGACTTCGAACTACCCTAGAAGAAGGCCACGATTCCCTGCCCGA
Source organism: Chthonomonadaceae bacterium (assembly GCA_027450145.1). GTDB lineage: Bacteria > Armatimonadota > Chthonomonadetes > Chthonomonadales > Chthonomonadaceae > JAJZFK01. The sequence goes on from DAIDKH010000005.1 coordinate 80,268, forward strand.
CTTCACGTTACGACCATTAACATCGTGTAGTCGGGCGTTTTCGGTACTCGACGTAGTGTTGAATTGCGACGATTGTTTGAAGCCAGGGCGTAGTAGAGTTATTGTTGCAACGCTAAATCAACGGTTGTAAGCCGCACTATTTGTTCTAAAATGGCTGCCTCATCGTTTATTGTTGTATGGTACGTGGCACTCTACTATAACGAAATTAGCTGCCGTCGCGCAGTTTGCGGAATTGCCGCACGGTGTTTGCCTGTTATAGAGTATTAGACTTTTCACACCGGTTAACAAGACCGTGCCAGCCTTCACCGTGAGGTAGAATATTGTGCGAACAAACACTCGTAATGAAAGGGTTGTGAAATAGAGTGGTCGAACACATCGTTCTATTTAAATGGAAAGAGGGAACACCCGCATCGGCAATCGATGGGGTAATGACGGCGTTACGAGCCCTGCAAAAGGATATTGAAGGAATCGTCTCGCTGTCGGCTGGCAAGGACTTCTCGGGTCGAGGCCAGGGTTATACGCACTGCCTTCACGTGCAGTTTGAGAGCAGGGCCGCGCTTGACGCCTACGGGCCACATCCTTCGCACCAAACTGTTGTCCAAAATCTGATAAATCCAATTCGCGACGCCGTGTTAGCGTTTGATTACGAAATCTGAAGTCTGTTAAAATGGAGCAAATATGCGCCTGAGTGAACCCTATCCGACAATTGAAACCCTGGTACGACTTGTAGGCGAAGCTGGCCAACGGCTGGCGGAAATTGAGGCAAGTGAAGGCGCTGCCGGGAACATATCGATATACGTTGGATGGGAAATTGATCCAAGTCCTGTTTTTCCTGATAGTCAACCTGTAGAGTTACCGATAGCAGCTCCTGAATTGGAAGGATTTGGCTTACTTGTAACTGGCAGTGGTCGCAGGCTGCGCGAGATCGCAGGGGACCCTGGCGCTAATCTCTGCTTCGTGAAAGTGGGGCCTGGTGGCAGGCACGGGACTCTCTTCTCCTCACCGCACCGCCTGTTTCAGCGACCAACGTCGGAGTTCAACTCCCATGTGGCAGTACACCGTGATCAGGTTATGCGTCACAACCTTAACTTTCATGCCATCATCCATGCCCAACCACTTCACCTTGTCTACTTGAGCCACGTACCTCGGTATCAGGAGACATTCTCGATGAGCCGTAGCCTTCTACGATGGCAGCCCGAGGCGATTGTTAATCTGCCAGATGGTGTGGGGTTTCTTCCCTTCCTGCTGCCGGGGTCGCCTGAGATGATGCTTGGTAACGTGCGGCTTATGAGGGACCACCGAGTGGTTGTTTGGGGTAAACACGGTGTAATGGCGCGATCTGACGTGAGCGTAAAGCGTGCTACAGACTTAATTGAATATGCGGAGACAGGAGCGCGGTATGAATACCTTAACCTGTCGAACCATGGGTTGGCAGATGGTCTAACCGCGCACGAATTGCGTCAGATATGCGACTCGTTCCATGTAGAACAGAAATTCTTCTAGAATAGATGACACGCGTTCTCACGAGGTATCTCGTTAGGGAGATGGCCGTGCCCTTTCTCATAGGGCAGTGTGCTATCGTGATGATGTTGACTGGGTCTGTGCTTTACAACAACGCGAACCTGTTTGTTCAGTTTCAGGTGCCAGCCTTAATGGTGTTAAGGCTGGCTCTGTTTTTTATCCCGTTTCTAATCAATATGACAATGCCCGTAGCTATGGCAGTTGCGGCAAGCCTTGCAATCAGTCGTTTAAGCCGCGACTCTGAAATCACAGTGATGAGAGCATCGGGGATTAGTCTATTTCGTATTTTTCTACCGGTTTTCTGTTGCGGGCTTTTTGTTTCTGTGGCAGATTTCTATTTTGGCGAGTACGTAGTCCCCGGCTCAATCATTAAATACGAGCAAGTTTTAGGGCAGCTTGAAACGCAGTTTAAGAACCTAATGCCGTTAGCCGGGCAGACGGTAGCACTAGATGGTAAAACAGTAGTGGGTGTGCGCAGTATGACGGCACATTCTGGTTACATTGCTCTTCAAGGAATTTCCATTAACTCCACGGCGCAAATGCTGAATGGTTCGGCGCAGCCGTTTCTTGCCCTTGCAAAGACGGGTACGTATGAGAATGGACACTGGACTCTTATCAATCCGGTAGTAATCGCCTTTAACCCCGATAACCCATCCACATTTACGCAATCTACATCGGCTAGCATAACCTACAACATACCAGTAGACCCGCAGTTCTTTCAAAGTGGCTTTCAATTGCAGATGCCGATGGGACAAATGGCACAGTCTTCAATGCTTACATTTTCTCAATTGGGTAAGCAGCTTGCTCAAGATCGCCGTAACCACTATTCAGATCCATCTCGTGTACTGGACTATAACTTCAAGCTATCTGTTCCTTTCTCATGCCTGGTTATGGCTCTGTGTTGCCCGCCTATCGCGATGAAATTTGGTAAAGGCGGTGGATTTATGGGCACTCTGCTTTCCATTTGCCTGGTTTTTGTCTATTGGAATACGCTCCTCCTCGCCCGGATTTTGGGATCCCCTGGACCACAAGGTGGTGCACCGCTGCTGTCGCCCGTAGTAGCCGCATGGTCACAAAACGTGTTGTTCGCTCTGGCTGGCGTCTGGCTTTTGAGGCGAAGTGAATAGCCCTTTTTGCCAGTATTCTGCACAACTAGTAATTAGCATAGTAATAATCTTATAAGCTATGGAACAAACAACATGTAAGAACGAAGATCATCATCTTCGCAGTTGACTAAGAGGCCCGCGCCAACACTTACTGCGGCGGGTAGCGGGAAAGAGGCTATGTCTCATCTAAACGGTAACGCGTCGGACGACAACATTCGGCTGACCCGACGTGAACTGGAGATTCTGGCCCTTATAGTTGAAGGGCACTCCAGTAAACATGTTGCAGATCTTTTGTTCGTTTCCAAACGAACGGTAGATTTCCATCTGGATAATATCTATCAGAAACTGGAAGTAAACAACAGAATGCAGGCCTTGCAGCGTGCTGCCAGGCTCGGGTTGCTAACGGTATCATCCTGACACAACTGAACAAACGGTCTCGACTGCACCAACAGTCGGGGCCGTTTGTCATGTATGGTGGCAAATATGACTGAACCCGCGGCATTAAGCGTTTAGCTTAGACTTGCCAGGTATGAATTGCGCAGTCGAGCCGGTACTATGCAGGCCCATGCGTCAGTAAGCAGTTCGCTTAATTCGTCCGGATCGATTTCAGTAAGCCGCACTAGAATGGCCGGGAAGCCGTTGTAGTGGGGTTCAGTAAAGAATTTCACCGGGTCAGCTTCGAGCAGCATCTGCTTCTCAGCCTCGTTTTGAACCCTAACCGCCAAAATATCAAGACGAGGAACCTTGGGTTTTTGAGGCTCCACCCTTTCCATCCACACCCAGGCGAATCCCTTTGTCTTGTCACCTTTCATGACAAAGAACGAGCAGCCGTCTGGATGAACGGCAGCCCCCGGTAGTTTGCTAGCGATCATGCCAGCCTCTTCAAGAGTTATCACCAGTTGCAATCTCCTTCTATCTCCACATTAATTATCCATGTGGGACCAGTTTACACTTAACACGTGTAAACATAGTCGGGTGAAAGTATAATACAGCCAGTACAACACTCTACCCTCCCGTTTATTGCGGTTTATGACGTGTATGAGGCCAAGTGACCTTCATGCAATTTATTGGGTTTAATTGTGTGTATGTGGTTGTAGCGGTGTACAGTTTAGCAGGGGGTGCAGTACAGCAACTCACTAGTGCCAGGTGACTAAAAAAGTTTCAGATCCCTAACTCTTTGAGCACGCAGTTAGATTGCAAATGCAATTAAAATAGTTTTGTAGTCGTGAAGGATTCAACGTGCAGAGTATAGCATTAACCTATATAAATACTCTGTGTCAAATTGCAAGTCATCATTAAGATAATGTTTTCAGCGGTTCGCGGGAGGCAGATTATGACAACTATCGACAACAAAGAGACGACACGACGGGTTCGCGCTGAGGTAGCTCGAAGAAACATCGACTCGACTATGTTGAATGTGTCCGTTCTGGGAACAACAGTCCATTTCATTGGTTTCATTTCAAAGCTACGCTCTCACGAGGAGGTCGATTTGAAAGAGGAGATGGAGGCTATCACCCATTTGGTGCAGATGCACTGTGGGGTACGAGAGGTTGTTTGGGAGACAAAAGTGCGTAGCTAGTGGCGTCGCTGGGCAGGCATGATCACCTGCCCAGCCGCGTCATTACAGCAGGAGTTGCTAACCTGTTGGCAAAGTTAGTCGGGGTCGGTTCCCAAAGGTTGGGCGTAAGGAACGAATTTCCTCTAGCTGCTTGTTGGCTAGCTCTATGGCGTGATCTAGTTGAGGATCTTTTCCCGCAGCATAATCCTGTGGCGCGATGTCAATGTCGATGTCTGGGTCCGTACCGTAATTTTCAACCCCCCAGCCAACGTCGTTGAACCAGAATGAGAACTCTGGCTGTGTCGTTACTGCGCCGTCTGCAAGCGGGTTTCTCGGTGAGATGCCGATTACGCCGCCCCAGGTGCGCTTGCCGAGTAGCGGACCGATTTTCATTAGCTTAAAGCTGTGACTGAAAATGTCGCCATCGGATCCTGCCCACTGATTAGTTACAGCCACAACCGGTCCTGGGATGGCGTACGCCGGGTAGCTTTCTGGTTTGCCCCAACGTTGAAGATCGTACCCTAAGGGCTTTCTTGCAACTTTTTCCAGTAGGAGTTGCGAAACGTGGCCGCCCCCGTTGTAACGAACGTCGACAATAAGTCCGTCGTATGCGGACTCAGCCATCCACAGTCTGTGAAATTCGGCGAAACCGTATGCTCCCATGTCGGGTATGTGCAAGTAGCCAACCCGGTTGTTGGTGCGGGCGTGTACCGCTTGGCGGTTGTTCTCAACCCATTCGCGGTAGAGTGCACGACTTTCACTCCTCAATGTCTGCACGCGTACAGTGCGGGAATCGCCATCACGCACAACAGTTATTTCAACCTCGTTCTTAGCCTGGTTCAACAGTAACCTGCTAGGTGTCTGCGTTCTGGTGACTGGCGCGCCATTGACCGCCGTGATAACATCGCCGGCACGAACGTCTACCCCAGGGGCTCGCAATGGTGAGTCAAAATCGGTATCACCACTTGTGCCTTGCACCACATGATCTACCACACAGGTGTCGTTGGTTTCGTCCCATTTGAATGTGGCGCCTAGGAGGCCAATAGGATAGTGCGGTTCCTTACGGTAGTCTCCTCCCATCTCGTAGGCGTGAGAAGTACCAAGTTCGCCTTGCATTTCCCACAGCAGATCAGAGAACTCACCGCGCGTTCCAACACGGTCTAGCAACGGTGCGTAGCGGTTCCAAACCAAATCCCAATCAACGCCGCTCATATCCTCCGACCAGAAGTACTCCTTTTGAAGCTGCCACGCTTCGCGCGCCATCTGTCTCCATTCCGTGGGAGGATCGACTAGAATTCTGATTCGGCCGACGTCGACTAGCCCGCTTTTGCGGCCCGGTTCGTCTCCAGCCTTTTCGTCCAGCTTCTGTCCAGCCTTAACAATACGCAGACCTTTACCCTGACGAAGAAGCATCAACTTACCAGATTGCTGGACTTGCACCATCTTGACCCCGGAGGCGAGCACCTCCGGCTTGTTTCCACCATAGGTAAAGCACTCGAGAACGCCAGACTCGTCGTCACCATGGTCCAGCGCACTCCTAATCGGCTGGCTAATCCACATCGCTCCGGTTTTTAACGCAGTGATCTGACTGTAATCACCCACGGGTACTGGGAATGGTACAACACGGCTTGTTATATCCTCGAAGTCAATTTCTATAGGTTTAATTGCGGATTCCTGCGTTTTTTCCGTGTCTACGTTTCCAGTCTGCTCAGCACCATGCGGTTTTTCTTCCTCCTCGGGCATGCTGACGAAGGGGGACAGCGTTTTAGATTGCAGTGTGACAAGGTAGGGTCTGCAGCCACGCGGAAATCCTAAATTGAAGTGAAGGGAGTCATATACCGGCATGAAATCTCGGTTGGCAAGGAAGCAAATGTACCGTCCTTCCGGATCCCATGAAGGATCAAAGTCAGCGAGCACCGGTGATGTGATTGGGTGTGTCTCGCCAGTTTCCACGCTCCAAACTGTTATTGCTACAGTTGCGGCGGTGGTTCGATGACCATAAGCCGCCCATCTGCCATCTGGTGACCACTTTACTCCGGCTGTTGCACCATATTCGCTAGTTGCCACAACCAACGACGAGGAGTCGTCGAGATCTACGCAGAGCAGCTCGTTTCGATGATTGGCTATAAGCACCTTGTTAGAAGTGGGATTAACTTCGATAGAGTAGGGGCGGCCAATATCGAGCTTTTCTAGCACCACGGGCAAACTATCTTCGCGATGAATTTGCAATCGCTGGACGCCGTCATGGTCAACAACCGTTAGAAAACCTTTTCCGTCGTGAAGCCACGTGGTCATTTTGTAGCGTGTCGTGGTGTCGTCAACGCCGTGTTGGTGAACAGCCCCCTGAAAGGCATCGAGGTCGAAGCTTCGGCCGCGAGCTGTCACCGCTAGTTGTGAGGTGGTCGGGTGTATGCTGCTCTGTTCGAGGTAATCGCCCGCGTCGACGAATTTGCGATTGCGCTGCGTCCGCGAACCAAAATAGTCAATCTTAACCTCGGTGCTGGTGGCAGCGGCAACATTGTACACCCAAAGGTTTGCGCCACTTTGGTAGACGATGCGGCTGCCGTCGCTCGAGGGGAATCTTGCGAAATAATCGCGGTGAAATGTTTGCTGTTTAAGTTCCTCACCCGCGAGTGTGCATGAATACAGGTTGGCGATACCTTCATGATCGCTTAGAAAGTAAATACGGTCGCCAATCCACATTGGGCGAACCGGATTTCCCTTTAAGGTGATAAGTCGATTAAAGTTACCGTCTCCTGTCGCATCAATCCACAGGTCGCCCGCCGTACCTCCCCGGTACCTTTTCCAACGAGCGGGATCATTATTGTTGCGTCCTATCACAGCACCGCCATTTGGTCCATAGGAGAGTGACATCGCCTCACCCAGGCCCAAAGGTGTTGTAAGACCGCCGGCTACAGGCACTGAATGCAGCACGGGCGCTCGGAATGGCTGACCGTAACCGGAGACAAAGACGATAGCGCTGCCATCCTGAGACCATGTGACAGGCATACAGTTGACGCCAAGGTAAGTTAGTCGTTCTGCGGGACCGCCATCTGCAGCCATGACGTAGATCTCGTCTACGCCTTCATCGCGGCAGGCAAAAGCCACCAGGGTACCATCTGGTGAAAAGAGAGGATGGCTTATCGTGCCCAAGCTGGCGGTGAGCCTTTCAGCGCGCCCGCCGTCTGAACTTACTCGCCACAAATCGTCCTCTGATACGAAAATGATCGCGTCGGAATGTATCGTTGGCCAGCGGTAATAACCGTGCTGAGTCATGCTGTCTCCTTAAATACCCTCATGGGGTTTGAACTGTCTTAGGCATCACTTGTAATGCCGATCGACGTAGCCGTCATTAGACGTATTGTGCAACTTTCTACATGGGCGGAGACTATTCCTTCATGCCTGGCGCAAGCCTGAATCGCCATTGTGATGAGCTCTTGCCCAATCCTGTTAATCTAAAGTAATTTCTGCTTGTTATTTAGGAGATGTTCGTCGAGCGATCATAGAACAGGTGGCGAACAGATTGTCTTGTTCGTATTTACACTCGTACCGTACCGGACTTGCCCACAGTGAAGACTTAGGGCATGCGCCTTACCAATCGTACCGTCAGTACAAGACGTGTAATCGACGATATTTAGAGCGGCGCCAACTCGTCATGTGATTTGATTTCAGGGAGCAATAACGAATAATGAGCTCTTTAGATAACGATGTGGAGTTCTACAATGCCGGCATACGCACGGCCGACCGGCCAGGTGATTTAACGCGCCTGGCAAATCTCATTTGCCGTCATGCACCACAGGATGGAGTAACAACTACGCCAGTTGATGCCCTTAAGCTTGGCCGGTTCTCTACAACAACGGGGGAACAGGTTAAGACATTCTACCAGCCCTCGTTGGGAATGATCGTACAGGGAACAAAATCTGCCGTGGTTGGGAGTACGACCTACAAGCTCGAACCGCGAGGACTTTTTGTGCTTCCTGTCGCGCTTCCGCTTGCGCTGCAGACTCTTGAAGCGAGCGCCGCTGCCCCATTGCTAATCCTACGGCTTGATCTTGAGCCTAAGGCGGTTGCGGATGCCGTATTAAGGGTTTTTTCTCATGTGCTACCAACGAATAACCTTCATACTCCGGCTTATTCCACCATCGCCGATGATTGTATAGTGAACGCTTTTGTGCGGCTGTTGCAGTGTTTGGATCAGCGGGGTGACGAGGCCCTGTTGGCGCCATTGGTTGTTCAAGAGGTACTCATAAGGCTCCTGCGGGGCCCGATTGGGCCGAGAATTGCGGAAATCGGCCTTGCTGACTCGGTAATTAGCAGGGTGTCCCGTTCGGTCCAGTGGATGCAGGAGCATTATAGCGAACCGATGCGAGTTGAGGAGCTTGCGGCATTGGTTTACATGAGCGTGTCGTCCTTCTATGAACAATTCAAGGCGGTTACAGGTGTTAGCCCGCTTCAATATCAAAAGGCTTTTCGACTGCAAGAGGCACGGCGACTTATGCTTGCTCAATTTCTAGACGCCGCGACCGCGGCAAGGCAGGTTGGCTATGCTAGCGAATCGCAGTTTAGTCGGGATTACAGCCGCTATTTTGGCAGGCCCCCCCGCCGCGATATTGCACTGCTGCGGCAATCAACGCAGCTTGCCCACTGATTGGCGAGTGCGAAAAACAGGCACTTCGGATTGATGTACCACTAATCGTGCATACCCGGGAGCGAAGCAGGGCTAACACATGGCTTTACGGCATATACGGAGAAATAGACAAAAAGCTGATAAAAACGTGCAAATCATTACGCGCCAACGACTTCATACTAGGCACGTAACCAGCGCGATCATGCAAAGGTTCATGAGTGCGTTTTAAAGAAGTTTAACGACTTTCATGAGGAAGGTCTAGGAGATTTTTCAATGCGTGTATTTGTTACGGGCGCAACAGGATTTATAGGTTCGGCCATAGTGGCAGAGTTGGTTAGCGCCGGCCACGAGGTTTTAGGGCTAGCTCGTTCCGATGCATCTGCGGCGGCCCTGGTTTCCGCGGGCGCAATGGTTCACCGTGGCTCGCTCGAAGACCACGAGAGCCTTCGAGAGGGTGCTGCCACATCCGATGGCGTGATCCATACCGCGTTCATTCACGACTTCTCTCAATTCGAAGCGAATGCACTAATCGATCGAAAGGCCATCACCGTCATGCTAGATGCGCTGGAAGGGTCGGGAAAGCCCTTTGTTGGTGCGTCTGGTACGATGCTTTCAGTTTTGCACACTGAAACGCCGGAGGACGAACAGGTATCGGTTGGTGGTCCGGGAGCTATAAGAGCGGGATCTGATGCTCTAGTAATCCAGGCTGCCAAGCGCGGCGTGAAAAGCAGCGTTGTTCGCCTGACCCCAACAGTACACGGCCGCGGGGATAAAGCCTTCGTTCCTCGTATGATTGAACTTGCAAGAAACAACGGATTCGCCGCGTACATTGGGGAGGGCGCAAACCGCTGGCCCGCGGTGCACAGGATTGACGCAGCACATCTTTTTTGCCTGGGGCTTCAAAGTGCTCCTGCTGGCTCCGTGCTGACTGCTGTTGCTGAAAATGGGATCGAAATGCGAGCCATTGCAGAGACAATAGCAAAAGGTCTAGGGATTCCAGCACGCAGCATTGCGCCGGAAGAGGCTGAGGCGTATTTTGGCTGGTTAGCCTTCTTCATTTCCATCGATAATTTCACGCAGGTGAACACTGTTACTGCGGGCTTAGGGTGGCAGCCTACTCAGTTGGGTCTGCTAGATGACATGATACAGAATGGCTATTTCAACGCGTAGCCGCTTTACGGTGCGCATCTGGTACCATCGCGGTTAAGCTCAGCACTCCGCAGGGGTATTGGAACGTAATATTGTGATCCGCCGACGGTTCCTGGTCATATGATCACCCGGGACCGTCGGCTGCTGGTTAACGGGCTTATTGTAATAGCATCCATCCCTTCTCTCGCACTCTTGCACCCCGTCAACCGCGAAACATCATCCACGAACGGTCTGAGTCGCATGACCCGGCGTGCTGTCGATTGGTGTTAGATTGTGGCGACCTTAACATTGTGTGTACGTTCACTCTCAATCGAGGTACTTCTGCCGATAGGCAACCAGCACGTGTCGTTACCACAAATCGAAATGGCTCCTCACATGCCTTTACGTTGTGCGGACCACCTAGGTAAACTACATGAGTGCCCAGTTTGTGTGGCGGCGATTAGTCATGTTGCGCTTTATGACCGGCCTGAGCTGCAGTTGCCAACTACCACACGTATCATACTCGTAAGAGGAGAGGGGCTAAAATACAAGGAATTTTGAAACATTTATAGAACCTAGTCCATATGACCATGCCTCAAGACCACGAAAAAACGAACTTTCAGCCATTACGCTTGTCACGCGCGGTAAGGATGGCAATTCGGTTGGGATGGGATCATATTGGTCTCTGGATGATTGTAGGCTTCACAATTTTCAGTCTGTTCTCGGTGCCGCTGTTGGTATGGCAAGTGACGGTATTCCTGCCCCTCGCTGTCCGCGCTACTTTTTGTGCAGCTATCCTCGCAGCAGGGTTAGGGCCTCTATTGGCAGGAGCCTACACCATTGCTTGGGACATAGGCGATTACCAAGACACCGGATGGTTGAGCCTTTGGCGAGGTGCCCGCGATCTGCTGGTTCCGGCGGCCCTGCTCAGTCTTATCCACGCTGCTGTGTGGTTCATGGGCCTGGTTGCGCTTTGGTTCTATCTCAGTCAACATACTGCTATCTCGGTGGTTGCTACGTTGGTGTGTGTTTATTGTTTGGGAATGTGGGCTTTGCTGGCTCCGTTACAATTACCCCTGCTGGTAATGCAGGAACGGGGCGTTTTCGACGAGCCGGACAGACGCGCACGTCGCGGTGCCCTCGCGGTTATTAGGCGGTCATTTTTCCTCACCATCGGAGCGCCTGTTGCGGTCTGTGGCCTGCTTCTGATGAATATTTTCGTCCTCGTGTTATCGATACTGACCGTAATAGCTCTGCCTCTATTCACGATGGGTATGCTTGCTATGCTTAACGATCAAGTAGTAAGGGCGCTTCTCGTGCGTTTCTCGGTGCTCCCGCCTCCTCCAGACCCGCACGACGCAGTGGAGGACGAGAAATTTCGCTTAAACTTTCGACCAGATAGGGATAGATAACCATGGTGGATGTTACGTGCATTGGGGGCCTGGTAGCAGACGTTGTGGGAACTCCAGTGGATGGACTACCACCACGAGGTACTCTTGCTCTGCTTGATCGTATTGAACTTCACTCGGGTGGCTGTGCCGCAAATACAGGAGTAGGTCTGGCAAAGCTGGGATTGCGCTCGGCAATTGTTGGAAAGGTTGGCAGAGACGGATTTGGTGACTTTTTGAAATCCTCGCTAGCCGCTGGTGGAGCGATTGTAAGCGGCATCGTGGAGGATGATGCCGCACCCACATCCGCAACCATGGTTATGGTACACGGGGATGGTGAGCGCACATTCCTGCACTGCCTTGGCGCAAATGCGGAGTTAACGTTTGCCGACATCAATGTGGAGGCCGCACTGGATTGCCGGGTGCTTCTCATGGCCGGCGCATTCTTAGTCCCACGGCTTGATGGCCAACCAATCGCCACTTTGTTGCAAAAAGCGCAGCAAGCCGGGGTGTTGACGTGCCTGGACACGGCATGGGACGCAACTGGCCGCTGGATGGAAACCCTTGCTCCCTGCATGCCTTTTATCGACTTTTTCGTTCCTAGCTATCACGAGGCAATACAACTAGTACCAGAAACAAGCGACCCGGTGATGCTGGCGGCAAGATTTAGAGAGATGGGAGTGGGCTGCGTTATAATTAAAGATGGAGAACGAGGTTGCCTTATTACCGAGCAAAACGGAGATTGTACTTTAGTTCCACCCTTCAAGGTACCGGTTGTTGACGCGTTGGGCGCCGGAGATGCGTGGGTTTCCGGCTTTCTTGCTGCCACGCTTAACGGTATGTCAATCATAGATGCGTCGAAATTTGCGAACGCCGTGGGCGCCTGCTGTGTGACCGCACTCGGTGCGACTACAGGTATACGTACGTATAGCGACACGCTCAAATTTATGGCTTCAACCAGCCAGAAAGCGATTGATAATGGGTGCTGAAGGTTTATGCGTGGCGATGTTTTCGCCGTGGAGCACGCCATGCGGAATCGCTGACTATACCCGCCTGCTTTCATCGTCGCTGCGCAAACGGCCCGAAATCGACCGAATTTCCATTGTGGAACCACCAGATGGTTCCACTACATCAACACATTGGGCCGCCGTACGGAGATATCGCAAACTTCGGCACGAATATCGCCTGCGCGGTGCGCAAACACTGGGTTGTGCAGCGGATTTAACTCATGTGCAACATCAATACTTCTTCTTTGGAGGAGTGGCGGCTCACAAAAATCATGTCACGGCGTTCTACGAGTCTGCGCGTAAACCCATTGTAGTGACCGTACATGAGATTGCGCGCCCGCCGGTGGACTCTGGGCGAGTAGTGCATCGTGCAATTGAGGTTGTGAACCGCGCGAACTTTCTTCATCCTGCTGTCACGCGGCTCATTGTACATACACAGGATGATTACGACAGATTGGTGGATATCGGTGTAGACTCGCGAATCATTGACAAAATAGTACATGGCGTGCCGCCAACTATGCTGTTGCCAGACCCGAGCCTTGCACGAGCCCATTTCGGCTTATCAAATCGGCGCGTTATCACGATATTTGGTTACCTAGCCAGAAAGAAGGGGCATCACATAGCCTTAGAGGCTTTGAAGTATCTACCAGACGACGTTATCCTCCTGCTCGCAGGTGGTAAACATCCTGATGATCACACGTCATATGTAGCTAACGTTGAGGCATCTATCGACGCGATGGGGCTGAAGGAGCGTGTGCTCATCACGGGGTACTTACCGCGTGAGGACGTGCCAACCGCGTTGGCAGCAACTCACGTGGCGTTGGCGCCGTATCTACAGACTTCGGGTTCGGGGTCGCTATCGCAGTTCTTCGCCGCAGGCCGTGCCGTCGTAGCCTCTGATATTGGCCCGCATCGCGAAATAGCGCAGGATCAACCCTCCTGTCTTACACTCTTTCCATCGGGTGATGCTGTTCAACTGGCGGCCGCGATCAATGAGCTGTTGAACGACGATACTGTTCGTGTTGCACTTGAACGCAGATCCCGTGACTATGCCAGCCGGCATAGCTATGACGACGTTGCGAGACAGACGGTGGAGACCTACAAGCTGGCAATACAATATTCTTAGTATGGAATTGGACCAAAGAATGACTTTAAGCAATCGAGACCTGGTGTACTTTTTCGCTGGAGCGTTGCATGAGCCTGGAGATGCGATCTCCTACTATGTAACCCAACGGCTTCAGGAGTTTTTTCCGGACAAGATCGTTTACCACACGGACGACGGAGAGTTTGAGCTAGAGAAGTTTCTTAGAGCCAAGCAGTGTACGGGCCATATGCGCGCTAATCCTATGCCGCAGCGCAATTCAGTTTGGAGTGGGGTGGATAGCCCTACCCGATTGATCGTGGAGAATGCGTGGTTCGAAATTGATTGGCAAGGTTCTCACTACGAAGTCGTGATGCTGTATGTAACCCGGGAGAACAGTTATCACGCATGGATTGTGGCCGACTCCGAGGAGCTCGCAGGGGCTCTGTTTCGCCGTGTATGTGCATGGGAAACGGAAGTGCATGGCGAAATCGTCGTTTACGAGAATGGCGCGTGGGTGAAGAGTGAGCAGCTATTTCAGTCTATTCGCTCTACAACATTCGATAACCTTGTGCTTCCAGCCGAGATGAAACAGGCCCTACAGAACGATTTCTCGTCGTTTTTCTCGTCGCAAGGCCTTTACGACCAATATGGAGTGCCCTGGAAACGCGGCGTACTTTTGGTTGGCCCTCCGGGTAACGGCAAAACCCACACTATAAAGGCGTTGGTAAACTGGCTTGAAAAGCCTTGCCTTTATGTTAAGAGCTTTAGATCATCCCGCTTCCGCACTACCCAGGAAAGCATTCGAGCTGTTTTCGCGCGGGCGCGGCGCACAACGCCATGCATCCTTGTGCTTGAGGACCTGGACTCACTGGTTGACAATGACAATAGATCGTTCCTGTTGAACGAATTAGACGGTTTCGCCAACAACCGAGGGATCCTGGTGGTTGCGACGACTAACCATCCCGAAAAGCTAGACCCTGCGCTAACTGAACGGCCCAGCCGTTTCGATAGGAAATATGAATTTACAGTGCCTGCACTTCCAGAACGAGTGACGTACCTAACACGCTGGAATGAGGTTGTTGAGGCTGGGATGCGAATAACTGCCGAAGAGATAGAGGTTGTAGCGCAAGCCACAGAAGGCTTTTCGTTTGCTTACCTCAAGGAGCTCATCCTATCCTCTATGATTGAGTGGATTGCTACCCATACACCTGGAGGTATGAATGCGCAGCTGTTAGAGCAGGCAGGTCTCTTGCGAACACAGATGAACAAGGGGCTTCCTGCGGCAGCAGACTCGAATGAGGAATCTCGTGACGTAGAAGATGACTACGAGGACCACGTTCTACCCTAATGGTACATGTAGTTATTGACGGGCGCACGCTTATAACGCCACAAAGAAACACTGCATTCCTTTTGCTCGCTCGTCATTTCACTGGTTTGAACGCTGCGTTTATCCGCATAGAGGAATCTGTCACCTACAGATCGAATTCCCCTTTAGTGTCAGCTGCCTTACCATTTGGCGAATTGTTTTGGTGACAAGGTCTCCTGGGAGGGGATAGATGATATTCTGGGTAGGTATTACCGACGAAGACTGGTTCAACTTCTTGGCTGCTCGTCAACCCAATGAGGTGAACTTCTGGCAGCCAAGCGGTGGTCAACCGTTTAAGGCAATTCCACAGGGTGCGCCGTTTCTTTTTAAGCTTCACAGTCCCAAGAACTATATTGTCGGAGGTGGCTTCTTTGTCCACAATACTCCATTGCCATTGTCGTTTGCGTGGGAAGCTTTTAGGAAGAACAATGGAGCTCCAGATTTCGCGACGTTTGCCGCTATTGTACGTAAGTATCGAGATCGCAACCATATAGGTGCTTCGCCGGATCCAATGGTCGGTTGCAATGTTCTTACTGCCCCGTTCTTCTTTCCGGAGTCTGATTGGATACCTAGCCCTGTCGATTGGGGCAAGAGTATCGTACGGGGGAAGGTGTACGATACTAATTCCGATGTGGGGGCTGACCTATGGAACCGTGTCCAGGATTGGCTGAAGTTGCGTAGACACGCTTCTGTGTATCCGGATAGAGTCAAAGAGCCGAATTATGGATCCACCTATTATAGCCGTCCCCGCATTGGACATGGCGCATTTCGTGTATTGGTGGCTGATGCTTACCAGAAGCGGTGTGCTATCACCGGCGAACGGACTCTACCGGTGTTACGGGCTGTTCACATCCGACCGTTCGCACAGGCTGGCCCACACGATGTAACTAATGGATTATTGCTTCGTTCGGATCTGCGCATGCTTTTTGATTCGGGCTATTTGACAGTAACACCAGATCTGGATGTCGAGATCAGTCAACGGATCAAAGAGGAGTTCGGGAATGGCCAAGAATACTACGAAATGCACGGCCAGAAGCTTTTGATCCTGCCAGCATCCCAAATTGAAAGGCCAAACAAGGGCTATCTTGAATGGCATAACCACAATGTGTTCGTGCCATGAAGTGACAATGCAACTTATCGGCCGAGCATACCATTGCGCAGCTGTTATATTGCGAACACAGATGAACAAGGGGCTTCCTGCGGCAGCAGACTCGAAAGAGGAATCTCGTGACGTAGAAGATGACTACGAGGACCACGTTCTACCCTAATGGTACATGTAGTTATTGACGGGCGCACGCTGTGTGGCCCGTTTACGGGTGACAGAACTTACTGGCGCGGGTTATTGAGGACATTACCGAGCGCTGCGCCAGATTGGACCTTTACTATAGTCACACGAGTACCAATAAGTGATGATGTTGACCAACTGCCCGATCGATTGAACTTCCGGGTTATTACGGCGCCAAATGACCGCGTTTGGACGTTTCGATCGCTGCCAGCCGCTGCTCGCGCCTTGGGGGCGAATATTGTGCACACGCAATACACCGCCCCATGGCCGGCTCTTTGCCACTGCCCGGTAGTTACCACGGTACACGACATCTCCTTTCATCTCCACCCAGAGTGGTTTCCTCGGTATCACAGGTTGCTCATGAACCTTACTGTGCCGATCTCCATGCGGCTAGCGTCGGCTGTGATCACCGTCTCGGCAAGCTCTCGCCGTGATATCTTGAGCAGTTACCACCTGTCGGAAGAGAAGGTCTTTGCCATAGATAACGGCGTTGATTGCGCATTTCGTCCCGCAGCGACCCCCGATGAGGAGGAGGAGGATCGTGCATTCGTACATGCGCAATACGGTATTGATGCGCCATTTATTCTCGCTGTCGGTGTGCTACAGCCACGGAAGAACCTTGCAAGACTTGCAGCGGCCTTTGGCGAGTTATGCAGGCGCGGCGATCGCAGTACGGTTCTCGTCTTCACAGGCAAAGCCGGCTGGCTGACGGGCAGGGAAGAGCTTAAAATGGCAGCATCAGCTATCGGCGGTTCCAACGCGGCTGAACGAGTCGTCTTTACTGGCTACGTCCCCGACGATGACCTGCCACGTTTGATGAGAGCAAGTTCCACGTTCGGCTTTCCATCGCTTTTTGAGGGGTTCGGTCTGCCGGCACTCGAGGCAATGGCGAGCGGTACGCCCACCGTATGCGCGGATGCACCGGCCATGAACGATCTGGTGCAGGACGGCGCCCTGCTTGTATCGCCACAGTCAACCAAGGATTGGGCAGACGCATTGCTAAGCGTATTGACAGACAATGGTCTCCGCTCTAGATTGAGTATACGTGGGCCGGAGATTGCTGCCCGATACACCTGGGAACGTGCGGCACAACAAACCATTGAGGCTTACACCCACGCTCTAAACAGGTACCAAGGCCACAATTCTTAAGCTGTTTGCGTAGCCATTTTGAACTGTAACAAGCCCTTTAGAGCAGCGATGTGTGAAAAAGATATACTCCATTACCTTGACATCTGGCTGAAGCTGGAGTACACTATCTCTTGCGCCGGAGAGATCCAATGAGATCGGCGCAATGAACATTTAAAATTTGAACGTGTGACAATTTGTGTGGGTTCTGCAATTTACATACATTGTCTTGTGTGCCAATTAACTTGTGAGTCAGGTTAGCAAATTAGTTTGCGATATCTGCTGGTGGAGACGCTGGTGGATATGGAATCTATCAATTTATTGATGGAGAGTTTGATCCTGGCTCAGGATGAACGCTTGCGGCGTGCCTAAGAAATGCAAGTCGAGCGGGATGTACTTCGGTGCATCTAGCGGCGAACGGTCGCGTAACGCGTAAGCAACCTGCCCGATAGCCCGGGATAACACTTCGAAAGGGGTGCTAATACCGGATGTGCTCAACGTATCGCATGGTGTGTTGAGTAAACCCAGCAATGGGCTATTGGAGGGGCTTGCGTCCTATCAGCTAGATGGTGGGGTAAAGGCCTACCATGGCGTCGACGGGTAGCTGGTCTGA